>DOTU01000020.1 GCA_003520965.1 Candidatus Zixiibacteriota bacterium | reverse complement strand
TGATAGTGCGCTGGGGGTAAGGGAACTCGATGCCGCGGCGGTCGAATTCGTTTTTCACGCGACGGCGAAACTCGCGGGCCACATCCCACTGCATAAGCGGAACTGTTTTAAAGAGCACTTTAATATTGACCGAGGATTCGTCCAACGAATCGACACCCAAAATTACCGGCTCTTCGAGGATATTGCTTTTGTATTTTTCCTCAAGGGCTAACTCATTGCCAAGCTTTTTTAAGAGCGCCATAACATCATCGATATTTTCTTTATATCCGACGCCAACATTGATAACCGCCCGCGACCAGCCATAGGTGAGATTGCTTAAAGTCTTGATCTCGCCGTTGGGGATGACATGTACTACGGCTTCCATATCTCGCAACACTACGATGCGTAAGGTAATCTTCTCTACAGTACCGCTGATATCGGCGATTCGGACCACATCGCCGACCCGAATCTGGTTTTCCATAATCAGGAAGAAGCCGGCGACGATATCCTTAACCAGCGATTGCGAGCCGAAACCGATAGCCAGGCCGATAATCCCGGCGCCGGCCAACACCGGGCCGATATCGAAACCAAGCTCTTTGATAATGCTGATCGAACCGAAGGCGATAACCAGAGCCTTGACCATGAGTTTAAATATCTGGGCCAGGGTTTTGGCGCGACGTTCGCGGTCGTTTTCGGTGGTGGGATCATCGTCCTCGGCGATCTTGATGATCCTCTTGCCGATAACGCCGGCAATCTTGACCAGCAGCCACATGCCGAACAGGATCAGGAGTATCCTGATTCCGTGATTCAAGGCCCATTCGGTCAGGCGATCGGCGATAACCGGAGTTTTTTGCGGTAGGTTATCTAATTTTCGAATAAGTTCTTGTAATGTATCCTGCATAAAAAATATCCTTTATATTTATTGAGCCATTCTATAAGAAAATCCGAGCATTATTTCAAGGGTTTTATACATTAAAATTGATAAAGAAATAGCTGATTGTCTATTTGATTTTGGACTGGATATCCCTTATATTTATTTTATGCTGGCTAAAGTAATCTCCTCGGCGGTTTTGGGAATCGACTCTTACATTGTACAGGTTGAAGTCGATGTGATGACCACGAATATGCCGTCATTTGCCACGGTTGGATTGCCGGAAGCGGCGGTCAAAGAATCGAAAGACAGGGTATCGTCGGCGATAAAGAATTCCGGGTTCTCATTCCCTATAAGGCGGGTGGTTGTAAACTTAGCGCCCGCGGACGTGCGCAAGAGCGGCACAGCGTTTGATCTGCCGATAGCGATCGCGGTACTCTGCGCTACGGGGCAACTGGCACGAAACGATTTCAGCGATGTCGTGATCTTAGGCGAGCTGTCGCTTGATGGCGCAATTCGTCCGGTGCCGGGCGTGCTCTCGATGGCGGTGGGGGCGATCAAGAAGAAGGTTAAGGCGATGCTGGTGCCGCAGGAGAACGCGTCAGAGGCGGCGATGGCAAGCGGTATCGAGGTTTATCCGGTTGCGAACTTAGCGCAGGCAGTGGAGTTTCTCGAAACGGGAAGCGGAATCGAACCGCATAAGGTCAATATTAGCGAGGTTTTCGAGCAGCATCGCAAAACCGATATCGATTTTGCTGATGTTAAAGGGCAGGAACATGCCAAGCGCGCAATGGAGATTGCGGCGGCGGGCGGGCACAATATCGTGATGTTAGGGCCGCCCGGCTCAGGCAAGACGATGCTGGCCAAACGATTTCCGACAATCCTCCCTGATTTGACGCTCGGAGAGGCATTAGAAACAACCAAGATATATTCTGTCGGCGGACATTTGCAGGCGAATCAGGCGCTGGTGGCGATCAGGCCGTTTCGGGCGCCGCATCATACGATTTCCGATATTGGGCTCACCGGCGGCACGGGGCAGCTAATTCCGGGCGAAGTCAGCCTGTCGCATAACGGTGTGCTTTTTTTGGATGAGCTTCCTGAATTCAATAAATCGGCGTTGGAATCGCTCAGACAGCCGCTGGAGAATGGCTGGGTGACGATTACGCGCGCGTCGGGCTCGGTGACTTATCCGGCTAATTTTATGTTGGCGGCGGCGCTTAACCCTTGCCCGTGCGGCTATTTTGGTGATCCCAATCATAACTGTACTTGCAGCCCGGGGACTATCCAGAAATATGTCTCCAAAATTTCCGGTCCGCTGCTGGACAGAATCGATATCCATATCGAGGTGCCGGCGGTCAAGTTCAAGGAGTTGTCGTCGGATACTTACGGGGAGCCGTCGGAGGCGATACGCAAGCGGGTCAACTGCGCCCGACAGATTCAGCTTGAGCGGTTCAAGGAGTTTGATAGAGTCTACTGCAACGCGCAGATGGAAACCAAGCTGATTCGCGCAATCTGCAAGGTCGATAACGATTCGCTCTCGCTGCTCAAGACCGCGATTACTCGGTTGGGGCTATCGGCCAGAGCGTATGATCGTATCCTCAAGGTCTCGCGGACGATTGCCGATCTCGAAGGGGCTAAGGATATCACCTCAGCGCATATCTCCGAGGCGATCGGGTATCGGAATCTGGATAGAAGCTACTGGCAGTAAGGGCGTCGCGAGTCACGAGTCTCGGGTTGCGAGTCGCGCCTCAAATGTTTCAATTCGTAACACGATGAAGCATAGCGGCTTTAGGGTTCTCATGTTTCGCCCCGGAAATTAATGGAATAAAAGTAACATAATCCTCTTATTTTGTCGATAAATAATATAGAGAGCTCATCTAATCGGTCCCATCAACTTTTTGTAAAGACATCTATCCGAGGGGCCTGTTATTGTCGTATGTAAGGAGGGTAGTATGAAACCCCTGTTTCTTTCAATTCTGGCAATACTTCTTTTTGTGCCTCTAATCGGACAGGCGCAGCAGTTGGAGTATGTAGGTTCGACGCTGTGGAATACTGCGAATGATATCAAGGTTATCGGAAATTACGCGTATTGTGCCTTTTCAAATGGTATGGAAATATTGAATATATCTGATCCGACAAATCCTGTATTTTGCAGCAAGGTGTATTGCCCGGGAGAGGGGAAAAGATTAGCAATCTCCGGCGACTACGTATTCATAGCAGATGGAGCTGCGGGGGTTCAGATTATTAATATTTCAGATATTTCTCATCCCGAAATAATAGGGAGGTTTACAACTCCTTGTAGCGCTAACGATGTTTTTATAGCGGGGAACTATGCATTTATAGCGGTAGATTCAGCCGGCTTTCAGATCGTCGATATATCCGATCGGGCGAACCCCCAATTGATTTTAACTTATGCACTTCCGGATATTTTCCCGTATACATACCGGGCAATGACTTTAGCCGCAGATGACAGCATTGTATTTATAGGGACATCATGGGGATATAATTTATACGGAGCAATTTTGATTGCTAATATAGCCGATATTTCAAACCCGGTTTTACTTGATAGTATCGTTACTTATAATGGTCCCATCACTGCAATTCAAGTAACTGAAGACAAGTTATTTTTTACATCAGGGCATGACAGCGATCCCTTTGGTTATGGTGATTTTAGCATTTATGATATAGCTGATCCCATAAATCCAGTTATGCTGAATCAAATTGGGGGAGATGCCAGATATCATTTGAAAATTGTGAGAAATACAGCTTATTTTACGGATGAGTATAGCTTTAAAATTTATGATATATCAAATCCGCAAAATCCAATTCATTATGGCCTCTCTCCATTTGGGCTTGGTAAAACAAGTAGATTTGATGTTTACCAGGGCTATGCTTATTTAGTCGATAATAGGCTCTTCACTGACAATGTCAGTTTGTGCATAGTTGATTTATCCGATCTTTATTTTCCGGTTTTGGAGAAAGAATATATAACAAATTACCCTTTAAGCTTTGTTACAGCCAGCAATGACTTGATCTATGCAATTGACGCTTTCGGGAATATAATACCTGTAAATATCGCGGATCATTCGAACCCTGTTCCGGATTCTGATGTCACCTTGACCATGAGTGCAAACAAGGTTGCGATATCCGGCGAGTATCTTTATGCTGCTGGAGACAGTGGTCTTCAAATATACAATGTCAATAATATTAGTACACCAGGCATGTTGGGGAGTTTTCATTCAACCGACTGGATTCGAGGATTATGTATTTCAGAAAACTATGCGTATTTAGCCAGTCATGGTCAGGGGCTTCAGATAATTAATATTGAAAATCCAAGTAATCCCATACGAGTTCGGCGCTGTGTATTCTATGCGGATGAGGTTTATGTCCAGGGCGATTATGCATATCTTATCGGGTGCGGGAATGGATTCGGCAGGTTTTTTATCATGAATATTGAAAATAAGATTAACGCTACTATACTTTCTCAAACCGACATTGATGATAGAAGCAGGGCGTTCGCAATTAAAGACGGTTATGCATATATAGGAGGGGGCCCCAATCTGACAATATTAGATATTACGGATCCCTCATCGCCAAACAGTATTGGCAACTATCCCATAGCTGATTGGGTATGGGATATCAAAATTTCAGGAAATCGCCTATATATAGCATATTGTTACGAATATAATGGAGTAGGTGAATATGGTTTAGGAGTTTACAATCTCAGTAATCCTGAAGAACCGTCTTTAGAGTCGAGCTACAATATACCTGGAAGGATTAACAGCATATATCTCAAGGATGATTATTGCTATGTAGCAGGCGAATATTCATTGATGATATTTGGAATTAATCAAACTGGAACTACGGACCACAATAATTTCCCATCCTCCTTTTCCCTCTCTCGCGCCTACCCCAACCCGTTCAACGCCCAGACGACGATCAACTACTCGCTCGATCAAGCCGGGCCGGTGAGTATCGCTGTATACAATATCGTGGGCCAAAGGGTAACAACGCTTATAAATGGTATCGAACAAGCCGGGGAGCATAAGGTGGTTTGGGATGCTAAGGATGTGCCATCGGGTATCTACTTTGCGCAGTTGGAGACGGCGGAAAAATCAGAGAGCATAAAGATGGTGCTGTTGAAATAAATATTTATATCCCGAGGTATCTTCGAGACCTCGGCTACCGAATTCCGTTGTGAAAGAAAAACGGGCACGATAAATCGTGCCCCTACTTTTAATGGCGTAAATATTATTTAATAATGGCGATGTCAAATATAATTACATTTAAAGAGTCAGGTCGTAAAACTACCTGACCTACGGCCCCATTTATCGCTTGACAGCATCGAGCGAATATTCTACAAATCCCCCATGATGAAAAATATTTGGATGTCAATAATTATCGCTTTGGCGCTCTTTGGCGCGGCATTTGGGAATGTCCTCTATGTCAACAATATAGCTGATGGCAAGATTGGAACCGGGACAAAAGATGACCCGTTCCGCAATCCGCAAAGCGCGTTCAACGCCGGGGCTAATCTCGATACCGTACTGATTGTGCCCGGTACCTATCAGGCCGCCCAGGTTGCATTTATCGATTCTCTCTGCGGAAACTGCGAGAAACAAAAGACCAGGGTAAAGGCCACTCACGGGTATTTAATCCAAAATAAGGGATTGGTTATAATCGGCGCTGGAGTTGATACCACCATTCTTGTGACCAATGCCGGATATGGTATCTTCTTTATAAACAGCTACAATTCCCAGATCAGCGGTTTGCGTGTTACCGGCGGTGTGCGCGATTTCGACGGAGCGGCTACCGACGGTGGTATCGTGGTTCGTCAAAGTAAAGTAACTGTCAGAAACTGCACTATCAGCGATAATACCAAACGGCCCGATTCGATAGTGGTAGGTATCGGCGGCATAATCGGACGCGAGGGGGCTGAGTTAGTTATCGAGGATAACCACATTATCAATAATAGCTGGGATGGGATCGCGCTTTACCGTGGGGCTACTGCCCTTATAGCGGATAATATCATTAACGGCGGACGAGGCGCCGGTGTTGGAATCACCTGGGATGCAACCGCTGTGGTTATTCGCAACAGGATTTCCAATTACTGGAAAGGGATAGGTTCGTTCGGCGATACGCGGGCGGTTGTTTCCAATAACGCGGTATTCGATAATCTCGGCTGGGGGATTATCGCTACAGGGACATCATATATGGATGCCGCCAACAATGTTGTCTATCATAACGGCAACTGCGGGATGGCGGTCTGGGGTGACGAGTGTACCGGTCGCTTTTCCAATAATATCGTGGTCGAAAACGGCTGGCGCGACGAGTGGGGTTGTCCATGCGTAGGGGTTTGGAACGCCGGTAAGCTATTCAATTTCGATATCTCT
>DOTU01000343.1:5451-6558 GCA_003520965.1 Candidatus Zixiibacteriota bacterium | reverse complement strand
TTGCGTGGTTATCGTTACCGATCACACCAGCTTCAACTACCAGTGGATTGTCGATAAATCGAATCTCGTCGTCGACACTCGCAACGCAACCAAGAATTTGACCGATTCGAAAAAGAAGATATTTAAGCTGTAAAGACGTTTTTCAGTGAATAATAAACGCCGCTTGAAAAGGCGGCGTTTTTTTATGCCTATTGCTCTTTTGACTGGGCTTTGGTAAATTTAGAGATGCAGGATGTGCCCAAAACTGGGCCGATGAAACCGGATGTATTTAGCGAGGTAAGTTTTGCGAAAGCTTTTATTCTCTATAACGGGGTTGATAATTGCGATTACATCGTCAATTCAAGCGCAGGAAAAGCCCAATTTTGAAACGCTCATGTCCGGGAACGGTAATATTGGCTCTTATATTTATTTCAAGCAGGATTATAACTACTTTGTCGATACCGAACTTAATGCCACCATGGAACTTGTACGTTATAAACAGTTCTATTTCTTAATCGATCTGGCCCATGAAATATATATGGGCCGGAAATATAATTCCAATATGGTATTCGATCCCAATCGCGGTGGCTGGGCATTTGGCCTAGGAGGACGAATAGAGCTTGATAAATATTTTATCGATATGCAAATGCATCACGATTGCTTCCATGATGTCGGACGCTGGGAGATAGTTGATTTCTCCATTTTCTGGAATACGCCTAGATTTGGATTTGGAAGTAAAGGATATCTGCCCAAGTATAGATACCATCAACCCAAACCCGAAAGCCGGGGGCTGCTATACCCGCGCAAAGTCGACTATTATTTTCAAATAGGCTTTTTTGCTCCTCGCGGCAATGTCTGGCAGAAAAATCACGATTACGAATTTACCACTCTAACCAATTTCAATTTCCTCGCCGCCCGTTATCGAAGTATCGGGCTTAATCTCGAATCCAACAACCTCTGGGTAATAAACAGCAATCACGAACTAAAACGCAGGCATGGCCTCAATTTCGATTTCACGGTGTATGGTAGCAATGGCGTTTTCACGACCTATATCGGTTGGTGGCCATACGACTCCCAGTCAATTCGCAACCGTGACGGGAAGACCGTTTTCGGAATTCATTTCGGATT
>DOTU01000343.1:3806-5120 GCA_003520965.1 Candidatus Zixiibacteriota bacterium | reverse complement strand
AAATCCGCTTGGCAACTCAATATCTTCGTCAATCATGGGTGGCATGCTTCCTGAGTCCCTTAGGACGAAGAAAGCATGCTTATTCGGCCGCCAAGCGGATTTCTGCGTCCCGATTTTATCGGGACGCGCGGAACCCGCGGGCCTATAGACGCTTGATTGCCTCGTCAGTCAGAAACGCTCGGTAGGCGAAACCGCCCCGGCCGGTTGATCGCATAATCTCTTTGAACTTTGGAACTTCATCAAGTCCAACCAGTTTCGCTGCGCTGATCTCGCGCTTGTCCTGGGGATCGATCTCCCCGCTCAAATAGCGGGCGGTGTAGATATAGGTGGTCCAATCGAAATAATCATCGGGGGCCTGGAAATGCACCTCAATTCGAAGGATATATTTCTCAAGCTCGATTTCGACACCGGTCTCCTCGCGGGCCTCGCGTTTGGCGCCGGTCTCGAAATCCTCGTTTGGATGCACTCCGCCCGATGGCGCCCGAAAGAGGCCGGGAGGGTAAAACGGCTTGGCAATAAAGATAAAGCTATCACCTTTGGCAATGAAAAGGGTGATATCGTGTGCCCGTCCGCCAGATACGGTAGATTTTATGAAATCAAGCTCAGATTGTGCTAATGGTTGGATTTTGGAAAGGCGATCGGGCATGCCAAAACGTCTCTCCATCTCCTTTTCCTGGGCGGCCAAAAAACTCAGAGCGCCTCCAACTCATCTTTTAAAAGCTGACGCTCATACAGGTCGGCGTAACGCCCGTTAAGCTTTAAAAGCTCACCATGCTTACCACGCTCCACTATTTGGCCATCGGTCATAACTAAAATCAGGTCGGCGTTTTTAACAGTGGAAATGCGGTGCGAGATCATAATACTGGTCCTGCCTTTTAATATCTGGCGCAGGTTAGTGAGGATCTCCTCCTCGGTGTGGGTATCGACCGATGAGAAAGCATCATCTAAAATAAGTACTTTCGGGTCGGCGGCCAGGGCGCGGGCCAACGCGGCTCGTTGTTTCTGCCCTCCGGAAAGGGTGATACCTCGTTCGCCCAAAATTGTATCGTACCGATTTGGGAACTCGTCTATTTCAGCCGCTAAACCGGCTGTTACTGCCGCCAGCGATACTGTCTCAAAATTTTGGTCATAATCGCCAAAGGCGATGTTGCCCCGAATGGTCTCCGAGAAAAGAAATGTCTCTTGCATAACTGGCACAATTTGAGAGCGAAGCGACTGCAGGGCATAGTCATTGATATCGGTATCATCAATGAGGATCATACCCCGTTCCACAGGGTAGGCTCTTAGAAGCAATGATATCAGAGTGGATTTGCC
>DOTU01000343.1:612-3496 GCA_003520965.1 Candidatus Zixiibacteriota bacterium | reverse complement strand
TCGATACCCTTCAGGATTTCGCTGGAATCATAAGCGAATCTCAGACCCTGCAGTTTGATCTTTCCTATAATTTTGCGTGATATCGCTCCGGGCTTATCGGCAACTACCGGACGAGCGTCGAGGATCTCTTTAAGCCTGATAAGCGACGCTTTACCGCGTTGATAAAGGCCAATTACCCAGCCCAATGATGCCATTGGCCATATCAACATAAGCAAGTATGAGATGAAGGCCACAAAAGAGCCGAGTGTCATGGTGCCAAGAGCTACCGCTTTGCCCCCAAACCAAACCACCATAATCAGCGCCACTCCGCCAAACAGAGCGATCGCCGGGAAAAACATCCCCCAGATCTTAATCATTGACATATTGCGCTTGATATAAATGAGATTCATATCTGAGAAGTTATCTACCTCAGCTTGCTCCTGCACATAAGCCTTAACCACCCTGATCCCGGAGAAATTCTCCTGTGCATCGGCGGTAATATTTGAGTATTGTTCCTGAATTTTGGTATATCGCTTTTCCACCTCTCGCCCCAGAAACAGAACCAGCAAGGTTATGACGGGCATAGTGGTCATGGATAGCAGGGTTAGCTTTGGGCTGATCGTTATCATCAAGGGAAGAGCCATTGCCAAAGTGATAATAGTGGATGAGAGATTCATTATGCCGGGGCCAACCATATTTCTTACGGCATCGATATCGCTGGTGGCCCGAGCCATAATATCACCGGTGGGCCGCTTATTGTAATAGGGACGATCGAGTGTTAAAAGATGCGTGAAAAAGTCATTTCGAAAATCATATTCGATCTTGCGCGAAGCAACGATTAATGTTTGGCGCATAAAATATCGAAATACGGATGATATTATCGTTGCGCAAAGTATAGCTCCCGCATAAAGCGCCAGGTGAATGGTGGTAACATTCTCTTTAAGCGAATCGATGGCACGTTTTAAGAGCCAGGGGTTGGCCAGCATGAAAATATCAGTCAGGGCAACAGATACAAATCCCCAGATCCAGAGCTTTTTATATTTTAATAAATAAGGCTTAAGAAGCCAGAGAACCGATCTGTTACCCTTGTTCATGATATCCCATAAAAATCGTTTTCTCCTCGATTGTCAAGACTGATACTACACATATAGTCTTCTTTTCGACCCCTTTTGCCCCGGTTAGTCTCTTAAGAATCCGATAACATCGGGCATAAAATCATGAGAATATTACTGTTTCGAAAATGAACACAATTCGGGAAAGCCGGGCAGTTTGGGGGTCATGCCTGAACGTAGATATCCGATATTACGTGTGTTGATACTTCCAAAGGAGGAACTGTGATTCGGAAGACGAAACCAAGTAAGACCAGAAATCTCAGAAAGCCGGCCACACGGCGCAAAACGACCAAGCGGGCCCGTTAAAAAGAGCGGAAACCAGTTTGTTCGAAGAAGAACGTCGGCAGAAATGTCGGCGTTTTTTTATTGATAAATACAGGTCGGCTTTTGGACTTTACAGGCTTTCTTGAATGCGGAGTTTTCCAATATTGAGCGCCATAATTGTCAACTGGCTAAATTGAAGGAAATTGAAAAGCGCTTTTGCAAACCTTTTGAAGGCGTTTAAAACCCAATTTCTACAAAATAAAACAGTTGCCCCCCTATCAATGGAAGAGTATATTTTGACAATTAATGTTAGCGGGTGAAAAAGGAGGAATTTTTGATGCTACTGGATAGGAAGAAGATCGAAGCTCTGCAGAAACGGTGGGAAGGGCAAGAAAATCGGTTGCAAAAAGTGGCTGATGCCATAATGAAGGGTGAAGACTGGACCGCTTACCTTGACGGCCTTCCTTATCTCGACGAAGTCCCAAAACTCGATTGCGACAAAAATCCACGGGACTTGCGGGGCGCTAATCTGCGCCGTTACCTGATGCCAACCACCACGCTTGAGGCGGCTACTGTAGCCGATATTGCGGGTATCGCCTATATTATGCGCGAATCTAACCGCAATAATACCCCCCTTCGCGGGGTTTCGCCGTTTCCGCTTCCATTGATAAACGCCGATGATATCGGGTTGATGATGGAAAAGGGGAGCCGGTTCTTCCTGGCGCTGCAGCTGGGCAAGGTTATCGGTATCGTTCAGGTGGATTCCGCCAGCGAATTTAAGCATCTGGCCGAAGAAAAACCTTATTACGAGATTTCCAATCTGAGCGTCCTTCCAGCATATCGTCATCTAGGTGTAGCCCGCTCGGTATTGCATGAGTTTGAAAAATTAGCCCGCTCCGAAGCCAAACACGGATTTATTCTGCTGCGTACAGTAATGGAGCATGGCCTGCTAAGCTACTGGGAGCGAGCCGGATATCATCTCTGCGAGGTTTATCAAAAACAGCAGCCAAAGGGCGCCCCGGCGTTCATGGAAGCTATCATGACCAAAAAGATTTCTTAAATAAAGACACGATTTACTTGAACGAGCCCAATAATAACCGGGCTCGTTTTTTTTCTGTAAAAATCCACAGGCTATTCTATCCAAAAGGGCTCTGAATTCCGGTTGACAAGACAACCCTGGTAATAGGATATTTTAATACTAAAGTCACATTTCGCTGAGGTTTGTATGAAAAATAGATGCCTTTGTCTGCTGGCAATGATCGTTTTAACCGGTCTAATTATAATATCATCCTGCGATCTAAATGATAATAAGCCCCCTTACGCCCCCGGCAGCCCGGTAGTCGCACGAGTTGCAGGAGATACACTCATGTACGATCTCAGTTGGAGTTGCGGCGATCCCGATTCCGATCCGTTAATGTATAATATCCACTTTGGCATTACAAATAGCCCGCCGTTAATCACATCCCAACTGGCAAATCGCTTTAGAACATCAAGTTTGCTATTTGGCACAACCTATTACTGGAAAATAG
>DOTU01000343.1:0-273 GCA_003520965.1 Candidatus Zixiibacteriota bacterium | reverse complement strand
GAACCGCAGTTTCTATGTTATTCCGACCTATTACCGCAACCTTTTAGCTTGACCCCCAATTTTCAAAATGCAATATTAAGTTGTTGATGTTAAAAGGACTTGTAATTAGCGCCCGGCCAAGCCACTGGGTTAAAAACCTTATTATCTTTGCGGCAATAATATTTGCCAAAGAATATAAGGAACCTGAAAAGATCGGCCTGGTAATTTTAACCTTTGCGGCCTTCTGCCTGGGAACATCAGCGGTTTACTTATTTAACGATGTTCTTGATCGCA
>DOTU01000075.1 GCA_003520965.1 Candidatus Zixiibacteriota bacterium | reverse complement strand
CCTTAATCTCTCTATTTGGTCCTTCTATTTCTTGATAGATTCGGGGGATTCTCTCCTTTACTGGGCCAAAGCGTGTATCGGCTTCCAGATCACCATTGGAGGTGACACTAAGGCCGTCAACTCCCTCATATCTTATTTTTATCTGGGAGATATCGGCTCCGGGATTGACAATAAAATCGTATTTCATGCCTTTCCCGTCGCCATGATATTTAAGGTCAATGCTGGGATAGATATTCTTATAAGTAACGGATGACCAATTGGGCACATCGGTAGCCCATTTGGAGGGAATATTGCCGAGGAAGTAGTTGTTATTGTGAGAAAGACGATCTGCCCCAGATATTTCGGGATTGAGATTTGCCCCTACAAACTGAGCCCGCAATACCATCGATTCTTTTTTATAGCGGGGATGATCGAACTTATCGGGCATGCCATCCGGCATTTTGGGGCCATGAGGCATGCCATCCTCAAAAAGCTCATCGGTATCGCGTGTGAACTGGTATACCACCTCATCCTTGCAAAACCAGAAGGTGGCACCGCCGGCTTCAGCTTTGAACAGAGCTTTCTCATCCCATTGTCCCCGGTTCTCTGTGAACGAAAGCAGCATGGAGGAGAGATTGGAAAGAACCATTGCTTTCTGTGGTTCATTTGAAAGGGATGGTTGAGAGTTTGCGGTGGCCCAAAACACAACCACCAGCAGCAGGACAAAGGGGAGAGACAAACGCTTCATGGCTACCTCCAGGGAAGCAAGCAGAATCAAAGCTGTTCAGTTTCTATGGTTTCCCAACCGTGCGGCTAAACAAATGCTGCGAATTACAATTTAAGCCATATCTAATTTGTGTCAAGCGTTAAGTGCCGTGTTTGCCATTCACATACTTTAACACCGCTTCGAACCCTCGACTTTATAGGGATTTTGGGCTTTTAGTTTTGTAAATTGTCTGGAATTATGGAATTGGGGGAGTTGTCATACACCAAGATGCGCTTAATATCATTAAGTGGCAACTCCCATAATGTGATGACTGAATTCAGCTTCCAGTATCGTGAGAGGGGAGAAGGCCGGAGAGATCGGGTCTTCTGAGGTGAATCCTGGCGTTTTGACGTCATTTGCTTCCCTACGATGCGGGGTAGCGCTACCAAATTTGAAACCCTCTGTTAAGTTGTAAATTTAGCAGGGGGTTATTTATTAGTTGGTCCCCTTGGTTTTGCCACAAACTTCTGTAAAAACAATCGGAACGAATACAAGGAAAGAGCCCCCTAAATTGCCAGAAATTTCTTGACTTAAAAGCTGCTCCATGTTACTTATAATATAGCTATTTGTCTTAGTTGAGTTTACAGAAGTTGGTATTGCTAACTCCTTTTAAGGGATGGGTTATTTTCCCACAAACAGAGTCTTATTATGAACATTTCTGAGTTGAGCAAGGAAGCCAAAGAAGCTTTGATTTTGGCGCAGGATATCGCCCTGTCCAAACGACACACTGAAGTTATGCCCGAACATCTTCTCCTCGCAGTCCTTCGAAAGAAGTCGGGGCCGGTTGAGTCGCTGTTGTCATATCTCGATAAAAATAGCGTACTCCTACAATCGATAGTTGAGTTCGAAATGGAGGCATTTCCCAAATCATCTGCCGTCAAACTTAAATTACCCCTTTCGCCACTTATAGAGGATTTGGTTTCGGCTGCCGAGCTTGAACGCAGCAATTTCAAAGCGCCTAAGATCGGATGCGAACATCTATTGATAGCCCTGGTGGACTCCGGTTCCGGTATCTCAAGCGACCTGTTGGGAAAGATGAACCTCTCCAAGGGAGAACTTTATAGGGCAATAGGGGAGATGCCGGAGGGGGTTGAAACGATATCATCCGGTGGCTCGGAAATGGCAACGCCCTTTGTGGTATCGGGCAGTTTTAGCCTGGATCTCACAGCCAAAGCCAAAGCTGGAAAGCTTGACCCCTCAATTGGCGGCGATGATAAGGTTATCGAAATTCTTCAGATTCTTCTCAGACGGCATAGATCCAATCCAATTATTGTAGGGCCAGACGGTGTCGGTAAAACGGCCCTTATCCGGGGTATTGCCCAGAGAATTGCCGATGGCAGCCTTCCTGCCTTGAAAGGGAAAACGCTTCTGGAATTGGATCTGGACGAGATTACCGCTGGCATCAAGTATCGAGGCGAGCTCGAAGAAAGATTTCGTACGGTCCTGGCCGGTGTCAAGGAATCATCGCGCAATACGATTTTGGTCATCGATGATATTCATGAACTACTGAAGGCCTCTCCAACTGGTGGTCCTCCGGAGATGAGCGGGCCGCTTAAGGCTTATCTTTCGCGCGGAGAGATAACGGTAATTGCCGCCACCAACGAAGAGGATTATACCCGGCACTTTACGCTCGATAAGGGGCTGGCCGCCCTCTTTCAGAGAGTAACGATTCAACCGCCGGCGATTCCTGAAGCCAAAAAGATTATAGATGGCATCCGTCAAAGATATGAAGAGCATCATAAATTGGCAATCTCAGACGATGCCATCTTGGAAGCCGTACGAATGTCGAAACGGTACCTTGGTGGCAGAATGCTGCCCGAAGTAGCGATCGATATAATAGATGAGGCGGCTGCGCAGTATAAACTTCTTTCTGATGAAATTAAGGGACGTCTCGATAACCTGATCAAGAAGCTCGGCGTCTCATCGGATGGGGTTAAAGACCATCTGGCAGAGCTTGGGAAAATATATGAGCAGGTAAATTATCGGCCAGAGATAAAGGCGGGGCTTAACACTTTACCTGAGGCCCCATCATCGAATGCCGAGATACTGGAACCGGCCAAGAATCTACAATCTCTTCTTTCCAGCACCAAAGATGAGGTCAGTCCCAACGAGGTGGCTCGGACAATCTCGCGTTGGACAGGTATCCCGCTCGCCAAAATGCGTGAGGATGAGACATTGAAGGTGCTCAAGATGGAAGAGCATCTGTCTCGGCGGGTTGTAGGACAATATGACGCGGTTCATGCTATATCCGAATCGGTTCGAAAGGCCCGGGCGGGATTAAAACGTCCCAACCGTCCCATTGGGGCGTTCATTTTCCTGGGACCGACTGGAACCGGTAAAACCGAGCTGGCCAAGGCGATCGCCGAATTCTTATTCGATGATGAGAAGAATATTGTCCGTATGGATATGTCGGAATATATGGAGAAGCACAATGTCGCCAAGTTGATCGGGGCGCCTCCGGGTTATGTGGGCTACGAAGAGGGCGGAATTCTGACCGAATCGGTACGCCGTCAACCGTTTTCAGTGGTGCTTTTCGATGAAATAGAGAAAGCTCATTTGGATATTTTCAATGTTCTCTTGCAGCTTCTCGATGATGGCCGACTCACCGATGGCAAAAACCGCACGGTAGATTTCTCCAATACAATCGTAATCTTGACCTCAAATTATGGCGGCATGGAGATTGTCGAGAAAGATCGCAAAGGGGAAAATTTTACATCGGAAGAGTTGCGCGAAATGATGCTTCGCAAATTCAAGCCGGAATTGCTCAATAGAATCCAGGAAGTAATCGTTTTCCATACATTAAGCAAAGAATCGCTGGCCAATATTGTCACTATCCAAACCAACGAAGTAAGCAAGCTTCTGGCTGATAAAAAGATCGGATTGCAGCTCGGTAAAGCGGCAATTGACAAGTTGGTGGAAGAAGGGTATGATTTTGAAATGGGAGCCAGACCGTTGCAGAGGCTAATCGAAAAGGAGATTCTCTCAAAATTATCGGTCAAGATCATCACCAATGAAATTGAAGCCGGTGATCGAGTTGAAATCAATGTTGAAAATAATGAATTTATAATAAATGTACTTGAGCGAGGAAAGGCTTGATTTTTCGCGCTCGTTTCTTGAATTTTGGAGGAAAGTATGCCGCAGGATAAGCATGTCGGCGCTGAGGAGATCAAACAGGATAGTGGTGCTATCCCAATTGAGGGATTGCCATCTAATAAAACCCTGTTCGTCACCAAGCTAAATAATGAAGAAGGGGAGGTAACCCCGATTAAGTGCCGAAATCTGAAGGAAGTCTTTGAGACTTTCAAACCGTCGCAAGAGGTTGCTATCTCTCGTACAGATGGGGCTGAGGAGACGATAGATTTACAGTTCAAAAAGATGGATGATTTCAGCCCGACCAGCATCATGGCGCAGTCGAAAACTCTGACTGAAGCCAATATGGACAAGGATGTGATGGATGATCTGGCCAAACAGCTAAACAAAAATACGTCTTTAAAGAAATTATTGGCCGACCCCGCTAAGAAAAAGCTTTTTCTTGAATTAATCGAGAAAAACCTCGAGCTATTAGGCGGCTCGGGCGCATGATGGAATGTTGAAAATTAATTTGGAGGAAAATAATAATGGCTGATGAAGAAAAGCTGCAGCCGGCGAGTCAGCCGGAAAAAGCGGGACAAGCGTCCGAGATGAAACCAGCGGGCGACCCGAGCGCCCGCATCAGCGAGTTGGTTAAGGAGTTTGAGCAGGCCAAACTACCGTTTGCCAAGCTTGAGGGACTTCTGCCACAGGTTAAGGGCCTTAGTGGCGATACGATGGTTGGATTGTCTGTTTTAAATCCATCCAAAAAGGAAGACAGGCATAAATTTTTAACCAGGCCTCAGTTCGAAGCTTCCAGAAAGCTTATGGCTGAACGTCTTAAAGTCTGGCATAAGATGCTCGCCAGTTCCGATGATACCGAAGATTTGAGAAACACGGCAATCCTGGAAGCCCAGTCGCTTGAGGAAAATATTTCGTCAAATCTGACAAAGATTTATGAAGAAATCCGGCCGCTGGAGATGTCGTACCGGAATGCTCAACAGTTTTTTGCAAATTGCGCGCCGTCAGGAGATCCGGTAAACACCTACTTCTCGAATGTTTCGCTGGCCGATCTGACCGATCCCGACGGAGAGAAGTTCACTGAGTTGGCGGATTATATCAAGAAGCCGTTCCGTGCATTCAGCCTGACCGATTGTTATTCGATGATGGTCGTACCGGGATTTTTAGAGGATATTCCTACAATCGATAAAATGGCCAAGCTGGGTGAAGAGAATAAGGTTCATATCTTCACTGATCTGCCGGATTTTGAAACGTTCCGCGAGGCGCAGGACCAACTCAACGGCCCCGGTCTCGAGGGATTAGCCGGATCGACTCCAGAGAAGGCGCATATTTCGCTATTAGTCAACTGGGTTTTGGGACGCTCCAAGAA
>DOTU01000162.1:412-5453 GCA_003520965.1 Candidatus Zixiibacteriota bacterium | reverse complement strand
TCCTCCTGCATCGCTCTCTGGAGACATTGTTCAGGAGTTTCTCCCAATTGCATTTTACCATTGGGGAATTCCCATTTTTCCGGACCTTCGGCGAATAACTTCCTCTTGGCGATGAAAATTTTGCCATCATTTATGAGTATGGCTGCAGCTACGACTTTCATCAAACCCTCCTCCGTTTTGGCTTCCTTTTCGCAAACAATTTTCCGTATGCCTCTGAATGGAACCTTGCGACTCCTGACGCTCCCGAACTCGAAACCACATACTCAGATAGTAGGTCGGTGTTCCGAGTCCGCGAGAAACCCGACAATCTAACTGAGCGTCACAGCTTGCTGTGACCTCTGCGGGACCGTAGGTTAAAACCCCTTGGTGGTTTTGCCGCTTTTTCTCGCGACTCGTGACTCGTGACTCGCGACCCGCAACTATTTTATTGCGCGCATCTCCTCGGCGCCGGTCCCATCCCTTTGAAAAACCGCACCAGAAAGGTCACATCCAACCCTGTCGTCGAACATGAACCGTTGGCATCCCCTGCGAGAAGCGGGTCTGGCGCAGGGCCTTTACTTTTGAAGTAATTGACCAAGTAGACAACATCCAACCCCGTCACATTGCCGCTGCTGTTGGCATCGCCGGGGGGAAGGATGATCATCCGCCGCGCCTGCTCCGGGATGCCGCCGATACGCATCAGGCCGTCGTCATCTACCGCCACCACGCGCCAGAACGGATACGCTCCCACCAGCGCGATTGTATCGGTAGCGATTGTAATTGCGGTATCATTTACTCCTGCAACCTGCCTCGCTATCCACTGAAACGTGCTATCGGGTGAGAACTGGATTGAATATGTGAAACTCGAATTCGGATCATAATCTACCGTACCGCCCCAGGTGAAATGGGTATTGGCCACAACCTGCTTGGTCCCAGCCAACGGCTCCATAAGAGGGAACGGCTCCGGTGGGAAGTTGTAATGGTTGGTCCAAAAATCCTGACGCGCGCTCCAGCCCGACGACAGCCCGCCATCATCGATCGTCTTGATTTCATAATAGTAGCGGGTATTGTCAGCCAACTCTGCGACTGGCTGAATCTGGTTTAGTCCAATCCCTGTTGTATCGTAATAGATGAAACCGATAAAGCTCGAATCTGTCGAAAGCCTGATAGCATAAGATAAATTCTCTGCATGGTCATCCGGATCGGGGTCAGACCCATTCGCCCATGTGATTAACGGTGTCAGCGATATTACCTCCTCGCCGCCGGTAGGGGAGAAGCCAGAATCCGGCGCATTGGGAGGATGATTCTGCGCCAAATAGACAAACCAGTTCGTCCCATCGGTCCAATCGGAAGACAGCCCGTAATTATCGTCAGCCCTAACTCTCCAGAAATAGCGGGTATCGGCCTGCAAATTCTCATGCCCCTCAAGCTCCCCAAGGCGGATTGCAAACGCATCATCCAGTATTATCCCCGACCGCAAGCCAGATTGATTCACCTCCGGCGATGCGAAAGCAGAATCATTATCGATTTGAATGGTGTAGGAAACGGCATCGAAGGAATCGGGATCTGTACTTACGAGCCAAGATATAAGAGCCGTTGAATCAGCGTCTCGGCCGTTTTCGGGTGCGAACGGCGCAGGCCGAGTAGGATAGCCATTTAAATAAAATGACCATGTCTGATTACTATAAATCGGTAATGCATGATAATTGAATGCTTCCACTTTCCAATAATATCTGAGCGATCTGGCCGCTTCCTGATTTGTAAAAAAGGTATCTGACAAAGTTACCGATGAATCTGTTGCTAAAAATGATGGGTTGATATCCCAATATAATTTGTAATAGACAGTATATCCGGAATCTAAATCAGTCGTGGAATGCCAAACGAAATTTGCGCCGTTAACTATTGTATTGTTAATCGGGCTAATTAGACTATAATCTAAAATGCTATAGCTCTGGTCAAAGAAATAGGCTCCCATATCGGCGCGAGTGCTATCGGGATCAAGAGGAGAATTAGGATCGCCAACATCGAGGCAAGGGGAGCTCCGCAAAAGATGATAATTAGCGGGATCCCCACCTACAAAAAGAGGATTGACCGAAATTGACCCTTCTCCAGGAATAATACCGTCATAGTCAACAGTGTTCTGCCAAACGTTATTATAGCATAAAGTTATAGAATCACTAGCAAACCCAGCAATACCTACGGCATTTAAAGAGATAATATTGTTAATTATTTTTGAGTGATGCAATACCCATGGAATTATGGAAGCGTAGGTATTATTATTTACGAAAGTATTATTTGAAATAACGCAATTCCAGCTTGAACTGATTTCTAAGCCGCCCTGATTTGAATAAAACAAATTATATCTGATATTTGATGAATCTGAATGTTCCAAATAAACTGCATGGTAATTATTTGATTCAAATATATTGCTATCGATAGAGACTGTGCCAAAAATATTATTTATGGCCCCCCCACTATATGCAGAATTATTCCGAAATACGTTACCTGATATTCTCCGGACTCCGGGACCCCATGCCCCTATTCCTCCGCCTCCCGGCCAAATATTATTTGTATTTGATTCAAATATATTATTCAAAACTGAAATGTTTGACGTATCAATTTTAATGGCCGGCGTATTAAGGGCGTTTAGTAAAGTAAATCCATTGATAACTGTAAATGCAATACTATAGCAATTTGTATAAATGATTGGCGATCCGCTATTTAAGGATTCAATTATGGTCGATTCGGCTCCTGATTGCGACTTCATTATTATGGCTTTCCCAAAAAGGTCGATATTCTCATGATATATCCCCGGCGCCACCAGCACCGTATCGCTATTAGAGGAAACATTAATTCCATGCTGAATTGTCCTGAAAGGATTGCTTTCTGAGCCATCGCCAGTTCCATCGTTACCATTTACCGAAATATACCATATTCGAGCAATCGGAGCAGTTGAAATTACCCAAGCGGGGTCAGCTGTATCTGGGCCATCAATATTACCCAAGCGCCCGTCTATTACACTTGACGATAAGTCATGTGCGGTATCGCCCTGTCCCCCATCAAAATTCCAATATCCTATAAGTCCCTGTTCATTTCCCGCCAATTTTGAATGCATGTAGGTTTGAATTTCAGATACGGTTCGTTGATAATTCCATATTCTGACTTCGTCAATCATCCCTTGAAACATTCCCCAATTACCGGAAATGGTAAAGGGAGCATTACTAATACCGATATCCGTTACTAATGCATTCTGTTCGTCAATATTCCCATCAATAATCAATTTTCCAAAGCCTGTGCTGTTTTCGTATACAAAAGCTACGTGATGCCATAATCCATCGGTAATCGTTGAATGCGAAGTCGTCCAGGATTGACCCAAATAATTGCATCTTTTATAATCAATTTTACCTGAAGATCTATTTATCTCGAAAGTATAACCGTAGACATCGCTACCATTTGATTTTCCCATTACCGGAGCGAAAGCCTGATAGCTGGTGCTAATCCAAAATTCAAATGTAAAATCACTATTAGCAAGCATATAGTTATCACCCATGGTGACATAATCATCAATACCATCAAACTGCAGTGCATACCCAGGATTTGCCTTCGATAACGAAGGTATTAATGGGATAGTCAAAACCAAATAAAGAACAATCCGTCTCATCACGCACCTCGAAGTATTAAGTTTTTCTCTTTTCCGGTATCCCATCGCCTTTGATTACTTATGAGGCAAATGCAATATATGAGGGAGGTCCATTTTATACAACCCCTTTTTCTCGTCGTTTTTGTCAAAGGGGGAAGGCATGCTTCTTGAGATAGCAGGCCGGGTTCCGAGTCCGCGAGAAACCCGACAAATTCCTCTCGGTCCTCAGTCCTCATCACTCAGTCCTATTCCACCCCGCCCCCCTAAAGCCCCGCCCTTTAATGCCGATATTAATGTCGTTAAACTATAATCCTTAAGGAGGGACTTATGTTTATTTGGGGACTCGTACTATTTGGTCTTGGTATCGCCGCCTTTCTTGATACCCAATTCAATTTCGGCAACATTTTCCGGACCGCTAATTCATTCATGTTCATGCTCGTTTCGCTCGGCATCATGATTAGAACCCGATCGCTGAAAAAGCTCGGCTTCAGAGAGCAACTCATTGTGCACAACGACGAGCTCAAAGAAAAAGTCATGGAATTGAGAAACGATCAAACTCAAGACGAAAAAGCGAAACCGGTCAAGACAACCGTTTGACATAATTAAGCCCTCTTTGTAAGACATCTCGCGCAAATTCAACATAGGGCTGCCAATGCTGTAATCGTATCCGCTCTGTCTATTATGAGCGCTTCTATTAATTATTGGGCGTCATCTTCATTATGACCCCAATAATCCAGTAAATGCGTATATATTACTACGCAGTGCCTACTTACTTTATTCATGTTGACTGAATCGGCTGGGCTACGTATCATTAGCCCAGTTTCAAGGGGGAAATGAGCCGGACAGTTTTTGTTAAGACTGTCCGGCTATGTATTTTGGGACTTAATTACTCGCAATTATTCGGTGCTTCGGGAACTGTGATTCCCGATGCTTTAAGGTTTGCAGCCCCCCTAACGCGCAACCCTCTTATTCTGTTGGTTCGGCAATCACAGTTGCCGAACGACCTTTATAAGGCTTTTGGTACTACTTCAGCATCCGCCCTATTAATGGCCCGCCTTGCCCAACATTTCCCTTGCGAAAACTCTCCCTATCCGATATAATTCTCGTCTATTAAAACGATGAAGATATTTTAGATAAATAAGGAGCATATATGCCCGTGAAGAAACAGAAACCATCCCCCAAAAAAACTACCAAAGTTAAGCATTCCAAGCCCGCCGCAAAACCGATTGTAAAAGCTGCGGCACCTGCCAAAAAGGCAGTAGAATCAAAGAAGCCAATGGCTGTCAAAGAGATAGCCAGGGGCGGCAAGTACCTGTATTATTTCGGCGATGGCAAAGCCGAAGGCAACAGCAAGATGAAAGACCTCCTCGGGGGCAAAGGCTCCGGACTGGCCGAAATGACCAACTCCGGCGTGCCCGTTCC
>DOTU01000162.1:0-152 GCA_003520965.1 Candidatus Zixiibacteriota bacterium | reverse complement strand
CCCGGCTACACTATCACCACCGAGGCCTGCAATCTCTTCTACAAAAATAATATGGCCATGCCCTCCTGGTTCGAGGAGGATATGAAAACCTATATGCATCGCCTCGAAAAATCTACTGGCATGAAATTCGGCGATAAGGTCAACCCGCTTCT
>DOTU01000220.1:948-5150 GCA_003520965.1 Candidatus Zixiibacteriota bacterium | reverse complement strand
AAATATTGATTTTCGCAACACCCATTGTTGTTACGCCACTTTTTTAAGCCTGAATTCAACTAATACAGCTTGAACTATAATTGCGCCAATAGCAACCAGGGATATCTCATTCAGGAATTGCCAGATAGCCCCTCCCCAAACATCGTGCATATTTATCGCGGTAAGAGTGAGTCCCACGATCGCCGCTATTCGCCACTCTTTAGAAAGCTGTCTATAATTGAATATGATTAAAAATGCGGCCAACTCAATAAACTGGAACGCGTAATGATTGGTAAATGATAGAATCGGGATCAAGGCAGTGAGAAAGGCAGTTTCCAACACATAGCTATTTTTGATATGCCTGCCGCGATATATAAGATAGAGAAATAACAAACCGATCAAAGCCAGTATTATCAGTTGAAAAATCCGTGTAACCCCTGGAGTAAAATCGAGTAATCGCAGCGGCGAATAACGAGCCAGGATGGAGAAGATCGTATCGTTCTCGGATGCAAGAAGCGACTGTTTCCAGGACATCTCAACCGATAGCTCGTGAAACCAATGCTGATACTGGCTGGCAAAATTGGCCAAACCGGTAAAAGGTAGCGGCGCGAAAATTAGGATTGTCGTAAACAAACAGAAGTACAAAACAAGCTTAAACTTATTCTTAATCAAATAATAGGGCAGAAAGATAAAACCGAACGGCTTTATAAATATCGTTCCTGCCCAGATGAGTGATGCTGGAAGATCATTCTTTCTATTAGCTAACAGAATAAAAATCAGATAAAGCACGAGCAGAATATGATTGACCTGCCCCAGGAAAAACTCGCGCTCAAGATGTACCCCTAATATCAGCCCAAGCAGCAACAAGAGATTATTTATTTTACGCGGATTGTCTATTCGAAATTTCGGCCTGACCATAATCAGAGCCAGATAAAACCCCAGGCAAGCCATGCAGGCCATGACTATCCAGTGCAAAACTTTGGCAATCGATACCGGGAGCAGCGCCGATGGTACAAAATAAACTGCCGCTGTTGGCGAATACTTGTAATAATAGTGGCCGTCGATATCGGGCCGGTAGAGGTTCTCCCCTTGTATGAGCCTCTCTGCCGCACGATGATAAACCTTAAAATCGTTGGCCCGGAAACGATGGTTCTTAACCTCCATCAGCATGAGAAGCATCAAAACAGAAAATATGATAATTAGCGAGGCATACCAGCGGGTGTTATAAAATTCGCGTAAGCGTTGTAACGCGGTTCTAATCGACATGAGGGGAGTTTAGGAAAATCCCTAATATTATGGCAAGCGAAAAATATCAAAATTCCAAGTGGTTTTCATTTTTTTACCCTTACGCAAAGGCCTAAGAAATATTATATTAAGCCCCACGTATGCATTTGCGGGCAGGTAGCGTTATCAAAAGAGGTACTTATGTCACCTAATCCATTTGCCAGAAGATCAACGAAATCAATAAAAGATTTAATCGAGGTTTCGTCGGGCCAGAAAGTCGCCGATCTAAGCCTGGAAAACGGTAAGATAGTCAATGTTTTCACTGGCGAAATAATCGAAGGTAATATCACAGTCTTTCAGGACCGGATCGCCGGAGTCGGGCCGAAATACAAGGCGGCCAAGCGTATCGATCTGAAGGGGAAATATGTGGCACCGGGGTTCATTGATGGCCATTTTCATATCGAATCATCGATGGTAATTATACCGGAGCTGGCCCGCTTTATCGTGCCTCGCGGAACGACATCTGTAATCGCCGATCCGCATGAAATCGCTAATGTGCTGGGATACGATGGAATCCGCTTCATGCTGGAATCATCGAAATATAACCCGATGAACGTTTTTTTGACTCTCCCCTCTTGTGTGCCATCTACAAACCTTGAAACATCCGGATCGACTATGCGAGCTTTCGATATATATCCCTTCTTCCGCGAAAAATGGGTCGTTGGACTGGGTGAGGTTATGAATTATCCCGGCGTTCTCAGCGGAGATGATGATCTCATGGAAAAGATAGCCATCACCGAAGAAAAACGGGTTGAGGGGCATGCCCCCGGAGTTGGTGGTAAGGATTTGGCTGGATATATCTCAGCGGGTATCTCATCCGATCACGAATCAACGACCATCGAGGAAGCTCGCGAGAAGCTTCGCCTGGGAATGTATGTTATGATTCGCGAAGGCTCCGCCGCCAGAAATCTAAAAGACCTTCTACCGCTTATAAAACCGCAGAACAAGAGTCGCTTTATGTTGGTCACGGACGATCACAACCCCAGCGATATTCTCGCCACCGGCCATATGGACGGCGTAGTGCGCAAAGCAGTCCGGTTGGGACTCAATCCGATAACTGCAATTCAATTGACGACGATCAATCCGGCGCTCTATTTCGGATTCAAGGATTTGGGAGCTATTGCACCGGGGATGTTAGCTGATTTGGTCGTATTTGATAATCTCAAAGATATCAATGCTACCGAAGTTTTCAAGAAAGGCCAACTGGTCGGTAAAAACGGTGAGGCGGTATATGATGAGGTCCCTCGCCCCAGGCCAATGATCAGAAGCACGGTGAATATCAAATGGCTGGAAGGCAGCGAATTCCGTATCCCCGCTAAGAGTGGACGGGTTCGAGTCATTTGTATTATTCCCAATCAAATCGTAACCCGGCACAAAATAGTCAAACCGAAACTCGACGGCCGCGAGGTTGTTTCAGATACCAAACGAGACATACTTAAAGCGTTTGTGCTGGAACGGCATACTGCATCAGGAAGAATCGGCAAAGGATTGGTGCAAGGGTTCGGTATCAAACGTGGCGCTGTGGCGACATCGATAGCCCACGACTCTCATAATATTATCGCAATTGGTGTTGATGACGCCGATATTTTCAAGGCTGTTACTCATATCAACAAGATCGGCGGCGGTATAGCCGCGGTATCTGATGGCGAGGTAATAGCCGACGTTAAACTGCCGATTGCGGGCTTGATGTCGGATCGTCCGCTCAAAGAAGTAGCTGAGGAAGTACGTAAAATCACGCTGGCAATTCAGAACCTCGGCTCTGAGCTTGAGGATCCGATAATGACTTTAAGCTTCCTGGCTCTTCCGGTTATACCGGAGCTCAAATTAACCGATTTTGGGCTGATTGATGCAGTCCTATTTAAAAAAGTCGATTTGTTTGTAAAATAGCGTTCGATTTATTTACTATAATATTAATTGCTTTATAGCCATAAGATAATATAATTATTTTGGTGATTGTTGATGGTTAATTGAGAAAGGATACCTGAATGATGCTTCTCAAAAGATTTCCGCAATTCGTCGCAGTGGGTTTGATTCTATTATGCCCGCTATTAATCCAATGTACTCATGAGGATGATCCGCAAAACACCTGCGATGAAAGCGTCCAGCCACAAATAGAACCGATGTTTCGAATTTACCTTCATGTAAATCATCAAAATGGTGATCCTTACACCGGATTTGCCAAGTTCACGATAGAAAAACATTATTGCAACGGTAATATCAATGGAGTTTTCAAGGATTCGATAGATAACGTTATTGGCGGTATTTGGAAACCGATTACTACTCAATATATAATGGCCAATGACAGCGATTATGTTGCCGCTCAATTTCAAATAGAAGGATTCCCTGATTTGGGCTATTATTATTACTACTTTGAGGTTTCCGATCGCTTGGTTATTGACGAATTCGGACAAAGGATTTTCGAAGATACTCTGAAATATACATTTTAAGCCCCTGATCAGCTAAATGTTTTAAGGGTTAACCTTGGTAATACCGGCAACTACTGGCTCTTTTCCATTTCATCTCAAATATATCTTGATTGTATTCTTTAATAATCCTATGATAATGCCTGAAATAAAGAATTAAAGTTAGGAGGAATTGTGAACAAGTACTTGATGGTCGTTTTAATGCTGGTCTTTTTACTTGCGGGCGCAGTCTCCCACGCCGACGTTATTGTGAAATCGAAATCAATCGTCGATATGGGCGGTATGATGTCCTCTCAATCCGATGGTGTTGACAATATCAAGGGAGATAAATCATACAACAGCATGACCACCCGGATGACCGGCGGCATGGCGGCGATGTTCAACAAGGGCAAGCCTAAAGAGATGGTTACTATTACCCGTCTCGACAAAGGTCTTTTCTGGAATTTGGATCCCGAGAGGAAAAGCTACAAGGAAACAACGCTTGAGGAAATGAAAAAGCAATTTGCCGATGTCAAA
>DOTU01000220.1:0-627 GCA_003520965.1 Candidatus Zixiibacteriota bacterium | reverse complement strand
GATGGTCCTCAAACTATCAACGGTTTTAAGTGCAATGGCGTCCTTGGTAAGGCGACCGGCATCAACAAGAAAAATACTGCCGATACCCTGTTTATCAACTATGAGCAATGGGCCGCGAAGGATGTCCCCGGCGCATCCGATATGGAGACCTATCAAAAAAACTACGCCAAGGCCATGGGTATCGATCAGATGTGGGCCAAGGAGAATATGGGATCGGTTCTCAAACAGTACGGCGCCGAGTTTGCCGAATTAGCGATCAAAGTCAACGAGGCGGGCGGATATCCTATCCGGACCATAATCTCGGTTGAAGGCGGCGTTAAACCGGAGGGCGCTGAATCTGATGAAACCCCCAGTGGAGCTATGAGCATGATGAGCAAAATGCTTGGCAAGAAGGCTGATAAGCAGGAAGGCGATAAGGGCGGTCGCTCAAAGGTATTTTCAATGACCCACGAGATTCAAAGTGTCGAAGTGAAAGGCGTTGACGATAGCCAATTTGAAATACCGGCCGGATATAAAAAGAAATAGCTAAACAAAATCAATGATAATGGAAAAGGCGGTATTTGACTATCGCCTTTTTCTTTTATGAAAATTCACATTATCATCTACACAGAAATAATAGCTTTATTA
>DOTU01000134.1:3875-7603 GCA_003520965.1 Candidatus Zixiibacteriota bacterium | reverse complement strand
AACCAACCGTTAACAGCAAACCGCGTATCAGTCTCGATGGCAAAAAGAAACCTGTGAAGTAATATACTGATCAAAATATCTGTCTGCGTGGCGCCGGGTCCCCGAACCCGGCGCTTTCGATTTTTGTCTATAATAGGTACCCCTGCGTTTACTCGCCGCAGGTAAGCTCAACCGGTATTTTAGTTAATAGGGTGGCATGCTTTTCCAGTCGCAGACGGGATAAGCATGTTTTTTTGGCAACCGCACACATATCTTTGTGCCACTAAAAGTGTGCGTGCCAATTGTTTGTAGCGCCGGGTATACAAATCCGGCGCTTTTTGATTTATTTTGCCATCGAGACCTGGGAGAAATCAAGTATTTTACCAGGTGACTTTATATTTTTTTATTTACCTTGACAAAATTCCTCCCTATCGCGTATTTTTAAATGGAACATAAACTCCTTAAGTTGGAGGTAGTATGAAATCCATAGTCTTAATTTTAACTTTGATTCTGGTATGTTCGACAAGTTCATATTCCCAAGTTGAGACTCTAACTGCAAATGAGATTGGTACAATCATTATTCCCGGTCCGATTAGACAGTTTTATATACAAAATCTTGATCAGGATAGTCAAAATGAAATAATTCTTTGTAGCGCAGATCGTGTATATGTCTATCGTTCTGGAAATGATCAACCGCTATGGGTAAGCCCGGTATTAGTCCGCCCAGGTAATCTGCAATTTTCCGATATTAATAATGATGACTTGATTGATATAAGCGTACAGGACAGCGCCAATATATCATTATTTAATCCACATGATTCAACTTTGATTAATTCTATTCCAATTTCAGGCTTATTTCGGTGTTATGCCATGGGTGACGCAAATAATGACGGTATTGTCGATTTGGCAATTGCCAGACAGGAATCATTTGATGCAAGCGTCAGGCAGGATAGCGTCTGGATCGATTATTATTATGGTCCCGATTTTACCAATCAAAATCAAAGCATATTTACCATAGAAAATTACTATGTGCATGGCCACGGATCCGATAGAATAACTCAGTCGGTTGATAAAGTGGTAATTACTGAGGTTGGATATAATTCATTTTTAGTCCCTAGGATATTTTTAATTTCAAATGTTATTCACGTGTCATATGATCCTGAAACTATGTCGGCTTTTACGACTACTTACGGTGGTTATTGGACTATTGATCCTCAAACTCTGCAAATCGTAAGTAATCGAAATTATGGTAAATGTGATACTATTGGATTTATCAATACTCAGGATGCGTCATTGGCGTTTTGCGCATCATCATATCTTTATCTCGACCAACTCTCAGATGATACTGTTTATTCTTTATATAAATTCTTATCAAAGTTTAATTCAGCGGGTTTTTTTGATTCTACTCAACTCATTATTGATTGGGGTGAGACAATACTATTAAATATTCCATCCTGGACTTTGATTGTAGGAGAACTTGACAGTTCCCATGTCGGGCCCGAATTGAGCTTTGGTTTTAGGGATTCGCTTTATGAGTATTCGGTACTTTACGGTTATAGATTATGGGCAACACTAGTTCCAGCTGATTCGTTTAGTATTAAGGGGGTTTTGCATTCAAATACATTATTCCAAAAACCCGAATTATTAATTAAGGAAATCCGTCCAATTGCCAGATATCTGTTTATAGACGGAATGACGCACGAACTTAATGCCATCCTTCCCGATACAACCTTTGATTTTTCCCAAATTGCCGATATCAACTCCGACGGCCAGGATGAGCTACTATCCATATCAAGCAATATTATTAGAATCTATTCTCTTGCCCGGATTACGGGATTAACCGAATCCCCCACCAAACCAGTTTTGTTAAGATTGCCCTCAAACTACCCCAATCCGTTCAATTCCCAAACTACTATTAGCTTCGACCTTCCCAAAGGTGGAGATGCCAAAATTGAAATCTTTGATATCCGTGGCTGCAAAATCGATCTGCTTGAAATGCATGGACTTAAAGCTTGGAATAATCAAGTAACATGGGATGCCTCAAGCAAATCATCGGGTTTATATTTCTACCGTATCTGTTATGAAAACCAATTTCAGGAAGGCCGGATGGTACTAATTAAATGACTCGCTCGATTTTTTAATTCGATACTCATACCCCACCCCACACTCCAAATCCCCTTGCCTCGCCGCTATCCAAACCAAATATTTAATCCACAAAACAAAACAATCATATACCAAACCTTGCCCCATTAGCCTCTTGATTATTGCGGTTAAGCCACTTGGCCGCCTTACCGATAATAATTATACCTTGACCGTGCGCTCATAAGTCGTTTATTTACAACGTGGAAAGGGATTTGACATGAGCAAAAGCAACTTCGATATCGTTCTTCTTAACGGTAGACCCGCAGCCGGTAAATCTGAGATAATTGATTATCTCAAGCATCTGCCGCTAAATGAGCGCCTTCAGCGATTCCATATCGGTGAGTTCGAGGAGATGGACGATTTCCCCATTCTCTGGGAACGCTATATGGATGACAACATTTTTGAAAAACTCGGTCAAAAACGATATTTCACAGATACCTCTTACGAATTTCAGGGCCAGCGCTATCAGGGCTTTACCTTCAAAGAAGACTGGTTTTGGAATTTCCTGATTGAAAAGCTCAATGATCAATATTCGAAAAAGATTCGCGATGACCAAAATATTCATGATCATAAAACCGTTATCATCGAATTCTCCCGTGGCGCCGAGCATGGCGGTTTTCGTCGCGCTTATGAGTTTCTATCCGATGAGATTCTCAAAAAAGCAGTAACTATTTATATTAATGTCTCGTTTGAGGAATCGCTGCGTAAAAACCGACGACGATTCAATCCTAACAAACCCGACAGCATTCTCGAACATGGTCTCGAGGACAAAAAGCTGGAAATGCTTTACAAAGATTCCGATTGGCAGAATTTCTCCTCCAAAGATCCGAATTGCCTTCTTGTTAGAAACCATAAAATCCCTTACGCCGTTTTCGAAAACGAACCGGAGATAACCGATAAACCCGATATCCTCGGTGCTCATCTGGAAGAAATCTGCCGCAAACTCTGGACAGCCAAAACATTGTAGGTCGAATCTCCTCAGAGAATTGACAAAGCAACTATATCCAAAATTTCTGTGCCTCGGGTGCCCTCACCCGACTGCTTCATTTTATTGTGGTGTCAGGTTCCCAAACCTGACACCATTTTTGTTTTTTTATTTTTCGGAAATAATTATTTTTGAAATCTTAGTTGACTCCACATCATAATTCCCTTACAATGCATATCATGCTGAAGCACCCTTGGACGATTTGGGTCACCGGCCTGTCCGGCTCTGGTAAGACTACTATCTCCAAGGCGCTGCTTGATCTCCTCGAAATCCGTCAAACCAAAGTTGAATATCTTCGTCTTGACGAGATTCGCCAGGTTATTACTCCCAATCCCGTTTTTTCTAAAGAAGAGCGTGAGTACGTCTATCGCAGCTCGGTTTATATCGCTTATATTCTCAACCGTCATGGTGTTAATGTCATTATCGATTCAGTCGATGGCGAGGGGACCGGTCGTGCGATGTGCCGCGAAATGATCCCCAATTTCGGCGTTATTTATGTTCATTGTCCGCTGGAACTCTGTATTGAACGGGAACGGGTCCGCACCGACCGCGCCAAAATCGAAAAACTGTACGAACGCGCTATTCAGGGCGAACTCAAAATTGCCGGCTATGGTAACCCCTA
>DOTU01000134.1:0-3472 GCA_003520965.1 Candidatus Zixiibacteriota bacterium | reverse complement strand
ACATAACTCTAATTTGATATTGACATTTTAACCTTATATAGTATTAATTATTAGCGGAAGGGGTTATTTTTCTTCAAAACGACTCTTTTTCTTCAAATAGTGGGGTTGAGGTAAGCAAAAGATTAACTTTTCCTTGTAAATGTTTAAAGCAATCTACTTCTGGCGGGATGTGGCAATGGTTGAGTATTGACTATCGGCAAGTGAATGGTGTGCCATAATATCAACCGGTAATGAAAAATCCGAAAGCAAAGTTGAAAATATCATTAGTTTCATAAGTTAAACAAAAACTAAAAAATTTTAGGAATCAGGAAATCAGTAAAGCTCTAACAACATTCACAAAATTACGTGACGAAGGAGACAGTATGAAAAAAAATCTACTGTGGCTATTTATCCCGGTTATGGTCTTGATGATCTGGGCGCCTTCAATGGCTCAGGTTGTACAGATGCTGAGTAACTCGGATTTTGAATCATGGGAAACCAACGGCCGTAACGGCCCGCCTGATGATTGGACCTTAAACGTTTCTGAAATCCAGGCGGTTAGAGAAGCCGACACTGTTCACACCGGCTTTTATTCCGCTAAAGTTCTTTACGACTCGTCGGGCACGCTGCAATTTAACCACCTTCCTGTACCGGTTGTAGGTGGAACGACTTATTCTTGCAGCCTCTGGGTGCATGATAATTATAGTCTCCCCGGCAATGCCCGCATGCGTGTTTGGTTCTTTTTCTCGCCATCAGGCAGTGGTGGTCCCACGACTTATTCCACTGATATCGATGGTTGGACTCAGTATTCCTATGCTATGGACGCGCCATCCAACGCCACCAGCCTTACCGTACAACTGAGATTCTACGGTGGAGCGGTAGGCCGTTGGGATAGCATCTATGTTGATGATGTCACCCTATGGGGCCAGGTACCTTCCGGCAATTCGCCGCCTGTAGTCGGTCCCACTGTACGAATACCATCGGGGACCGTTTATGCGGACACTCCAGTTGTTGTAAAATCAACGATTCTCGATCTCGACGGCACTGTAGCCAGCGATAGTATGTATCTGCAGTTGAACGGCGGTACATTTGTACCCGCGGTTCACGATAGCATCAACAATGCCCACGACTATTGGTGGCATATTGCCGGCCAAACTTCCGGAACAATAGTGGCTTACTATGTTGCGGCTACCGATGAAGACGGCGATCGCAGTGTGACGCAAACTTTCACTTACACTGTAATCAATCCCACACCTTCTCATGTACCGATTTATTCGCTTGAACATACTACCAATCAAGGTACGCTTCCCAATTGCTTTATCAGCGATTCGCTCAATCTGACCGAGCAAATTACCGGTATCGTGGTTGGTCGGTATGAGGGTGGCGGAGCCACCGGGCATAAGCGGCTCTTCGTACAGGATGCTGCTTCTCCGTGGTCGGGCATTTCGGTATACAATACCCCGGACACGGCGCAAGTAGGCGACAGTGTCACCGTATCGGGTCTTGTTACAGAATATTATGGCGAGACCGAGATTTCTCCTGTTTCAACATTAATGAAATATGGCACAGGAACGATATTTGCCCCGCAGATTATTACCTGCTCCACCCTCGGACTCGATAGCTGCAGCGCCACTGCAGAACCATACGAGGGAATGCTGATCCAGATCAATAATATCACTCTGATCGATACCCTGCTGCCTCCCGACGTTGGAGAGTATCGCGGTGTCGATGGTTCCGGTGATACCTGTATCGTCTCCAACGATCTTAGCACAGGTGGCGCCGAACCTGCTACATTCGTACTTGGACATACCTACACTTATATCCGCGGTATTGGACGATATACCTACGGCCATTACAGAATCATGCCACGCTTCTCCAGTGATCTTTATACCGTGCCCATCACCTGCACCGGCAGCAACATTTACAACATTGAATTCAACAACTCGAATCCTGGCGCCGATACCGCCGATTGCTACCCCTCTCCCAATGCCGGACAGAATGTTACCTTGTGCGGTATTGTCACAGCTGTTCGTCAAAATCTCTATCCTAGCTTCTATCTGCAGGATCAGGGCGCTACTGCGTACGGTGCCATTTATGCCTACGACTATACTCTTCCCAACGGAGACCCGATAAACGCCCATCTCGGCGATTATATCCAGGCGTCCGGTACGGTAAACGAATACTTCGGTTGGACCGAACTTGATTCTATAACATCCTATACAGTGCTTGGTACTAGCCAGTCTCTTCCGGATACAACAGACCTTACCGTGGCCGCTTTTACCCAGTTGGGAATATGTAATCCTTTCACCGAGGCTTACGAAAGCGAATTGATTCGGCTACAAAACGTTACCATTCGTTCCGCCGCGCCAGCACTTGATGGCAAATACTGGATCACAGACACCTCCACCGGCGACTCGATAAGAATCGATGACGATCTTTGGGTTGGCGGCACCAGTATTCCGAATCCGCTACCTGGGCCAGGCGCTGTCTATACATCACTCGTTGGTGTTATTCGCTATGAAGGTCGTCAGGGCGGTGCCAATGTCCGCGGCTGGATCCTCATGCCACGCTTTGCCTCTGACTTCGTGATCGGTACTATCCCTCCGCCCAGTGTGCTCAATACCTGGACGATTGATAATACCCACATGGCTGTTACCTTCGATAGGGCAATGAATACCACCTCAATCGGTACTCCCGGTAACTACTCAACGGTTCACGGATTGAGCATCACCGGCGCTGAAGCCGCTCCGGGTAATAACCGTAAGGCTATCCTGACGACTGCAACCCAACTCAATAATACCATCGATTCCCTTGTGATAAGCGGTGTCTGCGATAGTTTGGGTGGATGCTTACCTGCCCCGATAAGCAAACTATTCCATACCGGACTTACCTCGATTTCTGTGATTCAGACGCCCAATCCTCGGGGTGATTCATCGATGTACGTCGGCCAACTCTTCACTACTAAGGGTGTACTTACGTCCGATTCACTCCACGGCCATTATAGCAACTATTTCTTACGTGACGAGAGCGGTCTGCCCTACAACGCCATACACCTTTATATTGGTGGCATTAATCCTCTTCCGTTCCTCGGTGATACAGTCATCGTAACCGGTTCGTGCATGGAATATAACCTGGAGACGGAACTAAGCGATCTCAGCGTATACCAAAATTGCCAGATACTTAGTACTGCCGGTGCGGACCCCACGCCCGATCAGGCTACCCTTGCCGATTTAAAGGCTCATGGTGAATACTATGAATCCGATCTGGTAACTGTTTGCGATTCGTTCCAGGTTGTCAATACAGCTTTTGATGCTAAAGGTTGGTTAGTTACGACCTATGCAGCTCCTCCCGAATCGCTCATTGTTTACAAAGATGCTCGTTGGACCGATGACTACACATACGTACCAGTTGTTGGTGATAAAATTAAGGGAATAACCGGTATTTTCAGATATGCATGGAATTACTTCCGCATATCTCCACGTACGGACGCCGA
>DOTU01000060.1 GCA_003520965.1 Candidatus Zixiibacteriota bacterium | reverse complement strand
AAGGCCCACGGGTGGAAAATATCCCAGCCCCGCAGATCAAAGGTCCGGGGCTATTGGTGGAAAACCGTTGCTCCTTAATATCGGTTGGCACCGAGCGTCAGATGATTGAGATATCCCAGATGTCTCTTATGGGAAAGGCGCGCCAGAGGCCTGATATGGTCAAGCAGGTTATCGCCAAGATGAAAACCGAGGGAGTTGTTTCCACCTATAACAAAGTTATGGGTAAACTCTCTACTCCAACCGCCTTAGGATACAGTTGCGCCGGCGTCGTTGAGGAAATTCATCGAGCGGTGGACGGTTGGACAAGGGGCGAGCGAGTCGCTTGCGCAGGTTTTGGATATGCCAGCCACGCCGAGCGAATTTTCGTGCCTACAAATTTAGCTGTAAAAATACCCGAAAACGTTTCTTTTGAAGAAGCCAGCTTTGTGACCCTGGGCGCTATCGCTATGCAGGGGGTGCGCCAGGCTGATGTCAGACTCGGTGAGACTGTGGTTGTGATCGGGCTCGGGCTTCTGGGTCAGATCACTTGTATGTTACTGTCAGCCTCCGGCTGCCGAGTTTTGGGAATAGATATAGATCGCGATAAAGTCGAGTTGGCGAAAAAATCAGGCGCGGAGGCCGCTTTCATGGCCGACGGTCTCGAGACCACTGCGGTTGCTAACGCCACCGCCGGCAGGGGAGCTGACGCAGTAATTATTACCGCTGCTTCCAATACCGCTGGACCAGTGGAGACTGCCGGACAGATTTCGCGCGACCGAGGCCGAGTGGTGGCTGTGGGATTGGTAAAACTCGATATACCCAGAAAGCTCTTCTACGATAAGGAGCTTGAGCTTCGGCTTTCCCGCTCCTACGGCCCTGGCCGCTACGATTACGGTTACGAGGAGGCCGGCCGCGACTACCCATACAGTTATGTCCGTTGGACCGAAAATCGCAATATGCAATCTTTCCTCAAGCTAATATCAGCCGAAAAGATCAATATCAAGGGGCTCATCACTCACCGATTTGAAATCGATGATGCTCCAAAAGCCTATGATATGATCGCCGGCAAAACGGACGAAAAGTATCTTGGAGTTGTATTAAATTACAAAGAAGCAAAATCAGAATCCAAACCTGTTTCCGTGGTCTTTGAACCTATTCATCTCTCTAAGGTGGGTGTCGGTTTTGTAGGAGCTGGTAATTTCGCGTCCGGAGTGCTTCTCCCAAATATCTCGCAAATCAAGGATTATGAGTGCGTTTCAATTATGTCTGGCAGCGGCGTCACCGCAACCAGCTCAAAAGAGCGCTTCAGTTTCAAAAAAACCGCCGAGTCATTCTCCGAAATAGTTGACGATCCCAACGTAAGCGTTGTCTTCATCGCCAATCGCCACGACCAACATGCCACCCATGTTATCGAAGCCCTTTGCAAACGAAAGCCGACATTTGTAGAAAAACCCCTCTGTTTGAACCTCGAGGAGCTTGATCAAATAATAGCCTCTTATAATTCAACCGGTACGCCTCTGATGGTGGGATTTAACAGGCGCTTTGCTCCTTTCACCGAGAAGATAAAATCGGCGCTGTCTGGCCGTTCCTATCCTCTAACAATGCATTACCGCATTAACGCCGGTTTTATCCCCTCCGGTACCTGGATTCAAGACAGCGAATCCGGCGGCGGACGAATCGTTGGTGAGGTTTGTCACTTTGTCGATCTTCTCTCTTATATCGCAGGCGCAAAGCCAATTAAAATCTCAGCCGAGTCTCTTTCTATGCCCGATAGCCGCTACCGCTCAGATGATAATTTGCAAGTGATGATCAGGTTCGCCGATGGCTCGGTAGGTACGATAAACTATGTCGCCAGCGGTAATAAGGCAGCTTCCAAGGAATATCTGGAAATTTTCGGTGGCGGAATGGCCATCATGCTTGACGATTTTAAGACTCTTTCAATTATAAACGAGGGCGGCCGAGCTACTCACTTCAAAGACTCCCAGGATAAGGGGCACCGTAAAATGCTTGAAACATTCTCCGAGCATCTTCTGCGGGGTAAAGGTTCTCCGATTCCCTTTGCTGAGATAGTGGATTCAACCGAAGCCACATTTGAAATACTTGATTCCTTAGCCACAGGGGAGGCGAAATGGATGACCGACTGAAAGTCCTCTACATCTCGCACTACTTCCCTCCCGAGACTAATGCCCCGGCGGTACGGGTCTCCGAGAAGGCGCGACGGTGGGCCGAATCCGGCGCCAATGTCACTATTTTAACCTGCTTCCCCAATCACCCCACAGGCATAATCCCCGAGGAATACCGTGGCCTCATGCGCTCGCGTGAGAAGCGCGGAAAGATTAACGTTATCAGAACTTATGTCTATGCTGCCCCCAACAAGGGATTTCTAAAACGGATCATGAATTTCCTCTCCTTTATGTTCTCGGCAATCATTTTAGGCACCCCGGTTGTTGGAAAACCCGACATCATTATTGCCACCTCACCTCAATTCTTCGTAGCAGTGGTCGGATATTTGATCAGTCGCATCAAGAAATGTAAGTTTGTTTTCGAGATTCGCGATCTCTGGCCCGAGGAAATCGTTGCCGTGGGAGCGCTTAAAAATAAGCTCGCCATAAAAATTCTTGAGGCAATCGAGATGTTCCTCTATCGCAAGGCCGATCTAATAGTGGCTGTAGCTGAGGGAACAATAGATATCCTAAGGCGCCGCGGCATCCCGGCTTCTAAAATGGCTCTGATACCTAATGGGGTTGACGTTGATCTATTCTATGGCTGTAAGGGGGGCGATATTGTTCGTGACGAGCTTGGACTTACCGGTAAATTCGTAGCAGGATATATTGGTACGCATGGCATGGCCCACAGGCTTTCTACAGTGCTTGAGGCCGCCGCGTTGCTGCGCGAGCGCGACGATATCCGCTTTCTTTTTGTAGGCGACGGCGCCGAAAAAGAAAGCCTCATACGCCAGGCAAGGGAGATGGAGCTTAATAACGTCATTTTCCATCCCCAAACTCCCAGATCGCGTATTGCCGATTTCTACGCCGCTTGCGATGCCTGCCTGGTGCCGCTTAAAAAAGCAGATCTATTTACTAAAAATATCCCCAGTAAAATCTATGAAATCATGGCCTCCAGCCGCCCGATCATTATCTCCACCGAAGGTGAATCGCGCCGTTTGGTGGAGCTCTCCGGCGCCGGCCTTGGCTCACGGCCGGAGGACCCCCAGGGGCTTGCCGAAAAGATTTTATACCTTTCGAGCAATAGCGATCTCTGCCGGGAGATGGGTCAAAACGGTTTTGCCTTTGCGCTGGCCAATTCATCGCGTAACCGTTTGGCTGATAGCTACCTCAGCCTGTTGCAAAAAACTGTCGACGAAAATAAAGCCCTGGATCAATTTGAGACTAATCGAATTTCAAAAAAAGCCGAAAAGATAAGTAGGGGCAAGGAAAGCGTCTCTGTTTAGGGGTTTTTGACATCTTGGCTTGACATCTAAAGAGGAGGAAACGATGCTGCGGGAGAACCTGCGCATCTTAAGACGGCTTGTTTTCGTAGCCGATCTTTGCCTGGTAGCCCTGGGATACGAGCTTGCGGCTATCCTGGAAAACACTAGATTCGGTATTTTAAACGGTAATTCGGGGCCAGAAGATCTAATTGTATTGGCAGTAATTATCTGGGGCCTCGTGTTTTGGTATCAACCCAAATGCTACATCTTCCGTCTCAGGAAACTGAGCCAGATTATTATCTCTCCCATTCGGGCTTCGGCAATCGCGTCAGGCATCTTTCTGGCATCCCTTTTTGCTGCAGGTTATTTCTATGAGGATCGAATCCAGCTTCTCCTTTTTACTTCGTTGGCAACCTCCTTTCTAATTGGTCTCAGGCTTATTATCGCGCTTCTGCTTTATTACTACCGCGCGCGCGGTTACAACTATCAGACTGTTCTCATCATTGGCACCGGCGATGTTGCCAGGGGATTTGCCGATAAGATTCTGATCAATATCCAATATGGCCTCAAAATCCTGGGCTTTCTCGATTGGGAAAGGCGTCCCGATCTCTGGCGATATCGTGATATTCCCTGTATAGGCTATCTTAACGATCTTCCCGACATCTTAAGGAAAAAGCAGGTTGATTTCGTGGTCTTTGCCGTAAGCAAAAAATATTTGGATAAAATCGAAGAGAGCCTGCAAATCTGCGAACAAATGGGAGTGCGCGTTTCGGTTCTGGCCGACTTTTTCCCCATGAAAATTTCCCGTCATAAAATAGAATCTTTCTTCGGTTCTCCCATGCTTTGCTATGATCCTACGCCCGGGCTTAATTTCCCAATGATATTAAAAAATCTGCTCGATAGATTTTTGGCGGCACTTGGAATTATCTTAGCATCGCCAGTTATGCTGGTTGCGGCATTGGCTGTCAAGCTTAACTCACCCGGACCGGCCATTTTCAAGCAGCCACGCTGTGGTCTGAATGGCAGGAAATTCAAACTCTATAAATTCCGCACCATGATCCAGAACGCCGAGGACCTTAAAAAAGATCTATTGAAGTTCAATGAAGTCGATGGCGCCGCCTTTAAGATGAAAAACGATCCCCGTATTACTCGCGTGGGAAAATTCCTTCGCAAAACCTCCATCGATGAATTACCGCAGCTAATTAATATCCTGCGCGGCGATATGTCGTTCGTGGGACCGAGACCGCCGTTAGCTGACGAAGTAATGCGCTTCGATCTCTGGCAGCGACGCAAGCTTTCCATGAAACCGGGGCTAACCTGTCTCTGGCAGATTAGTGGACGCTCAGATGTTTCTTTCGACCAATGGATGAAACTCGATTTGGAATATATCGACAACTGGTCGCTTTGGCACGATGCCCAGATCCTGGCCCGAACAGTCCCCGCCGTGTTAAAAGGTACCGGCGCCAGATAAGAAGGAACCTTATGATAGATTCATCTAACACCATTAACGACAGACCCAACATTCCGATTGGACAACGCGAGATTATCCACGGCATTGGTGACTCGCTATTGGTCGGATTGTCTTTCTATTTCGGTTTTCTGATAGCCTCATTGTGGAGTCATTCTCCGGGCTCTCCCTATTATGCCCAGGGTGAGCTTGTCTTGATGAGCTTGGGAGCGGCCTCCTCCTACGCTTTCGTGTTTGTCTATCGAAGGGATAATCAGCCCGCCTCGTCCAAATCCGAAATAAAAATGCTGACAATACCAGTTTGGAATATCACCTTTGCCTACCTGTTGCACCTGTCAATCCTCTTTTTAGTGAAGGACGCCGGATTTTCTGCTGTCAGGAGTGCGATTGGCTTAGGATATATGTTGGGTTTTCTCAGCCTTACAGCCAATGGGTTTTTATTCCATTTGATTTCTCCTCCGGCGCGTGAAGGGAAGAAAAAAATCATCTTTCGAGGAATGGAAAAACCGGCCGAGTCCGCACCTTCCGAAATAAATCGGATTTCATCTCCCGTGGAATTTCATATCATACGAGATACTCCACGCAGTGAAATTTTGGGTCATCTGGATCGCCTCAGAGGATATGATCTTAAAATCGTAGTTGAAGATAGAACGGAAAACACCTTTTCAGATGACCCCTACCTCGTTCGCAAATAATGTATCAATTACGGCGTGTAGCTTGGCCTCGTAATCCAACAATAATTAATATGCGATACCTGAGCCTTTTTCTCCTTTTGGCCTCCACCGCCGTCGCCGCCGAAACTCCTGTCGGCAGCCCGGTAAGCGATCGTCTATATACTATTTCTCGTGAACTCTACGGCCGCAGCCTTATGGATAGATTCGAATATGCCGCCATGGAAAAGCCTATTGGTGATGGTAGTAACATATTTGATAAAAATCTTATTGAACAATTTAATATCCTTTATAATGAGTATAACCGGCCCTATTCATCGCCTAAATTTACGGCGGATTTGAATATTATCGAAAGCAATCGCCAGCATAAATCAAATTCAAACTATCTGAAACTTTTCCCTGAGGTAAAAATTGATTTCAACCAGAGGCTCTCGGCCAATATCCTTTATCGAATTGATGGTGAGCTAAATCGGGATCCTCGTTACGACGGTAAAACCTGGGACGGCATTGCCGGTTTCCCCGAAAACGCTACGCTTGATTACAGAAGCGGATCGCTTGAAGCAAGATTCGGTATAGAACGTCTCTCCTGGGGTAACGCCTCCTATGGCAATCTCATGTTTGCCCGGCAAGCCATGCCGATGCCCCTTCTGGCGATAAGTTACCATCGAGCGATATTCGATTTCGAGACAGCAACCGGATTTCTAAGCCCCCTCAAAACCCAACTGGATAGCTCCACTATCGACATCTCCTTCTTTACCAGCGAACAACGCTATCTAACCGCCCATTCCTTGACAGTTAAACCGCTGAAAAGCTTATCGTTTTCGCTGCGCGAGGTTGTTCTCTATGGCGGTCCGGGCCGACGGCTAGAGCCGATCTACCTTTTCCCTTTTATCTGGTATCATGGCCAGCAGCTTAATTCGCGCTTGAACGATAACATCTTGGGCAGCCTCGGCGCTGATTGGCGATTCCGCGGACAGTTCTGGCTCTACGGTGAATTTCTTGTTGACGATATCCAGGTCGAGCATAAAAGCCGCGGCGACTATGAGCCAAACCAACTGGCTTATCTGGCCGGAACCGAAATATATGATCTGCCGCTTAAAGGCTCCACTATTGCTATTGAATACGAGCGGGTCAATAACTGGACATACAACCAGGGTATCGCTCACAACCGATATACCAATCTGAATTACCCGATCGGTTTCCCTGATGGCCCCGATGTTGATATCCTTAACTGGCGACTTTCCTGGTGGGCAGATAAAAATATCAAACTCACTTACTCCGGCCTTTACCGGCGGCATGGCGCCGGACGGATCGATACCCCCTGGACTCGCCCGTGGCTTGATGTAAGTCATTATACAGAACCATTTCCCACGGGAACAATTGAACGCCAATCGACACATGCTCTCGATATTCTGGCCATGAAGAAAAATTGGCTTTGGGGTAACATTGGGCTCAAATTTACCGATATAATAAATGTTGCAAATAATCCCGGCCTACGAAATAAAAGCTGGGAATTGTCATTTGACATCGGAGTAAAAATACCACCTTTGATATGGGGGTTTTAGCAATGAAACGGTTTGCATTGATTCTCGGAATTCTGGCGATGGCCTCAATGGCCGCCTCCCCGGCTTACACGGCCGATTTCCTTTCCGGCGCCCGCGGCGGTGGACTGGGATTTTCTTACTTTGTCTTAGCCGATGATCCAGCCGGAGCGCTTTATAATCCGTCTGCCCTGGCTTACATCAGGGGATGGCAGACTCAGTTTATGTATGAGAAAATCAACTCATACGGTTACAGAGTCGGAAGCGAAAAGCCCTATTTCGGTCAATTTGGACTGACCTATTTCCTTCCAGGTACTGGCACTTTCGCCTTAAACAGCCTTCAAAGCGGCTCTTTCTCCGATCCAACCAGTATCCCGACCATTAACCATGTTGCCTTATCCTACGGTAGAGGGCTCTCTCCTATCTGGTCGATCGGCGGATCGATCAAGTATTTAACCGAGATGGGATTTGGCAAACGCTCGGCGTTCGATGTTGATCTTTCGGTTTCTTTAAGAACTGAGAAAGCAATCGCGGCCGCGTTTGCAATTGAGAATATCGCCCGTGCCGCACTTTCTCCCCAATACCTTGGTCGTGACGAGCACCTGCCCCGTCGAACCAGGCTTGGCGGCGGATACTTCATTACCAAAAATGATTACCAGGCTGCGCTTTTGCTGGCGGGTCAGCTTGAGGAATCAGGCATCGGTAAAAAATATACGACTTCGCTTGTCAATTTAAGCACCGAGTGGTGGTTCATGCAAAATCGAAGCTTCTCATTTGCCGCCCGCACAGGCTACACTCTGGGTAAGGCAGTCAGAAGCAATATTAAATCAGATTATAGCGGGCCAACGCTTGGCTTTTCGGCCACTCACAAGATCGGTCCCAGTGATATCCGGCTCGATTACGCCTGGCAGGCTTATCCGTTTGAAACCGCTAACGGCTCCACCCCCGCCAATCACTATTTGTCCTTAACATTCGGCTGGGGAGGCGTTCCGAACTATCCCGGGCATTCCAGAGAGGCCCGTGTCGCTAAGCAAGTTAATGTGATTGAGAAAAAGGAAGCGCCTAAACCTCAGATTTTCCAGACCCCCAAAACGGAGGATCAGGAAATTCCGAAGGCCGATAAGGACACCGATTTCAAAGCTGCCGATATTAAGGCATTCAG
>DOTU01000011.1:4632-7551 GCA_003520965.1 Candidatus Zixiibacteriota bacterium | reverse complement strand
ATTATTACTATGTAAGTGGGCGCACCGAGGGGAGCTACTTCTACGAAGTACGCGCCAGAGATGCCCAGGGGCAGTGGTCACGATCCTCCAACCGTGAGATTGCAACAGTTCTTCCTCAATCGGCGGTTGATGAACCAGCGCTGCCATCATTGATATCCCTCTCCCAGAACTATCCGAATCCGTTCAATCCCACAACTACTATCGCCCTTACCGTTCCTGAGAAATCTCATGTTGAGTTGAGTGTATATGATATTACGGGAGCCAGGGTGGCAACACTTATCAACTCCGATTTACAGGCTGGCACTTATCGGGTTAATTTTGGTGGTAAAGACGAAAACGGGAAAGCCATTTCAAGTGGAGTTTACTTCTACAGATTAAAAACAGCGGATCAAACCATAAGCCGAAAAATGATCTTTATGAAATAGGCCATTCTTCCTGAATAATTTATTAAGCCTCTTCGGTAAGCTAATCGAAGAGGCTTTTAGTTTCAGGTTTGTAATGAAGAATAAACGCTTGACCGATGGATACGGAATCTGCATAATTGGAGGAGAACCGGAGGGCTAGCCCTAATTGGTAAGGCAGCAGACTTGAAATCTGCCGACCGCAAGGTCATGGGGGTTCGAGTCCCTCGCCCTCCGCTGTAAAATAAATCCCGCAAGTCGTTGATAGACTTGCGGGAATTGTTGTTTCTATAGGCACTAATAGCGGTATTCCGATTAGCTAACTTTGTCTATCTATTAATAACTGACAACTCCATTGGTCTCAATTCGGTCTTATCCAAAATGCCAACTTCTCAATTGCAACATGATAACCTTTTTATATTTAAGGCTTTCAACCGATTTTCGCAACGAATAGACTTGCTAATCGAAATAGTGTCATTTAAGTTAAGATACATTCTGTTCGAATTCATTTGACGATTTAGAAAATAGGAGTAAAGGATGCAGTGCCCAAAATGCGGAAGCAGTATGCGGAGCAGAGTAAAACACAAAATCGAAATTGACGAATGTACCGACTGTAAGAGTTTATGGTTTGACGTCGACGAGCTTCGTAAAATCAAGGATTCCATCGACAAGGATTTGAATTGGATGGATTTCGATATATGGAAAAACGAGAAGGAGTTTACTATTGTAAAGAACCCTCGCAAATGTCCCCATTGTAATATAGAAATGGTTACGATCAGTTACGGCAGCACAAACGTAGAGATCGATTATTGCCATAAATGCGGCGGGATACTTCTTGATAAGGGTGAGCTATTAAAAATTATCGAGCATCTGGAGAATGAATTACTAACAAAGAATGTTCATGAATATTGGAAGGCGACACTTTTAGAAGCAAAAGAGATAGTAACCGGAAAGGAAGGGTTAATATCTGAATGGAAAGATTTCAAAACCGTTCTAAGAATGATGGAATATAGAATTCTTACTGAAAATCCCAAACTTGCCAAGACAATAGCTACTGCACAGGGAGTTAACCCAATAAGGTAGTTCAATTCCGCTTAATCTATAGTAAAAAAGGGAGCCCAAAATGGGCTCCCTTCTACTTGGAAATATTTTTCTACCGAATGTTTTCAACCTTCCTTTCCAAAGGTTGATTACCGAGAAGTCGATCTATCGGTGGGCAATCAGGACATGGGATTGGCCCAGGACCACCCTTGAAATATCTGACCATATAGGTCACATCGAGACCGGTGAACGAGCAACTTCCATTTACGTCACCAGCAACATACCAGGTACCATGAGGCGGACAAGCACAGGAGTATGGCGGATGAGGCCCGCCCTTAAAGTAACGTACGCTGTAAGTTACATCGAGGCCGGTGAAAGTGTTGCTGTTGTTAGCGTCACCGACCACATAATCGCAGCCCTGTGGAGCAGTTACTTCAATCGAATAGAACGGTTTGTTCATGACAGGGGTATCGGGATCGTCGGAAGCTACGTGGAAGTGGCCGGTATAGATTCCGACAGCAAGGCCAGTGGTATTTAAGGTGATATCAACTGAATCAGCTTGTCCGGGTGCCAGGGTTGTCAGGAATGAACCAACGGTAACCCAGGAGTGATCCGAAGTGATGGAAGTTGGGTGCAGCGGTCCAGTACCTACATTCTTAATGATGATCTGGTCGGCATACCCGGCTATGACATTGTAATTCAAAGAATAAAGTAGCGTCTCTGGAACGACATTGATATCAGGAATGAGTTGTTGTTGCGCCGGGCAGATAATGAGGGCGGCATCGATTAAAACCATTATCGGGCCACCCTGATAAGCCACAGGTGGACCAGGTTGAATCGGATTCTCATTTAAGAATGTGAAAATGCCATCCTGAGACCAGCGGTTGGGATAGCCGTTTAGCATCCAGGTAGCCGGGGTTCCGGGACAAGGCAGAGGAATGGGCATCATCTGGTAGCGGTCATGATTTATCGAACCATGAGGCCCCGAAACAAAGAAGGCGTCGTTATGAATAGTTGAGCCATGGATAGTTCCCGGAGGTGGCTCCCCTTCATTGTAATCGAAGAACGGGTCGGAGATGCAGATAGCTGGTTCCTGAGTGCAGGCCCCAGCGCTGGTTACATAATGGCCGCCTAATCTGACACACTGCTGATCCTGAGTAGTTTCATAGAAACCCAGAAGCAGGATCACATCCTGCGAAGAAAAGATCGAATCGCGAAGCTGCGGATATCCTGGCCCCATGACAATCATGGAAGTGTAGGCTCCCGACATACCAACCGATGTCAACCAGCTATTGAAACCCATCTGCATATTGGGCAGGAGGGTGCCGGGCGTGGGACCATCGACTGCGCACATCGGGCCCAGGGTACTGATAAAGGGAACAACATTGTTAGTGTCATGATCATCCCAAATCCCAAATGAGTGCAAAAGTCCATCGTTGTCGTTGGGCGGAGGATTACCACCGGGGAAGAATGGTCT
>DOTU01000011.1:0-4289 GCA_003520965.1 Candidatus Zixiibacteriota bacterium | reverse complement strand
CCCGAGCCCGGATTCCACCAGCCACCCTGCTTCTGATCGAAATCAGGCATGCCGTTGGGAGCATAATCAGGATAAGGCGCTTTGTAGAAATCACAGGGTAAGATTTCCGCTGGAATTACATTTATTACAATCTTAGGTTTGTTCAAAATTGGAGTATCGGGATCATCAGAATTGATGGTGATAATATCGGTGTAAGTACCTACTGATACTCCGTTGGTATTCACAGTCACGTTTATCAAATCCTGGCCGCCCGGCGGTATGAAGCCTAACCCTCCTGCTAATGTTACCCAGGTAAGCGGACTCACCATGTTGTAATGTAATATTGATGTTCCGTTATTTCTCACCATGAAATCAGCATTGTAGGTAACGAGGTTATTGATCGGTTGAGAGTGGTAGATAGAATCGGGTAAAACGGCGATATCCGGAGCGACAACCTGGATCACCATTTTCGGTTTGTGCAATACAGGAGTATCCGGGTCATCGGAATTAATGGTGATGTTGTCTATGTAGATTCCGGGCGCAATCCCGGCGGTGTTTACTCTTGTTGTGATATGATCGACACCACCTGGGGGAATCAATCCAGTTAGTCCAAAATATGCAACCCAGGGCAGCGTGTTAATGAGGTTGTAGTTCAGTGGAGCGCTACCGGTACTGGCAATGCTGAAATCGTTGGGATACACTACAACGGAATTAAACAACTGCGCGTGGAAAACGGAATCGAGCGTCACAGTGATATCAGGTTCAATTATCCGAACAGTGTATGATGGTTTGTTCAAAACCGGCGTATCGGGATCGTCTGAGGCAACATGGAAATGACCTGTATATATTCCCGGTACAACGCCTACGGCATTTATTGTGATATCAATCGTATCGCATTGTCCGGCTGCCAATGGCGACAGGAATGAACCGGCGGTAATCCAGCCATGATCCGAGGTTATAGAGCTGATATTCAGGGGTGCTGTCCCGTTGTTACAGATTATGATCTGATTGATATAGGTTTGAGCCGTATGAGAATACTGCTGATAGAAAAGCGTGTCGGGGAGAACATTAATATCGGGTATCATCGGTATGGGGCAAATAATGAGGGCGGCGTCAACCATAACTACGATTTGTCCGCCCTGATAGACTCCCATCGGTTGCCCCGGGGAGATTGCATTTTCATTGGCAAAAGTAAACAGACCGTCTTGTGTCCAACGGTTGGGATAATCAGTCAAGCCCCACAGCCCGGGGCCACAGGGAGTGGGAGTTCCAATCATCGCCATATGAAAACGATCATGATTAATAGTGCCGTGCGGCCCCGATACAAAAAATGCATCATTATGAATGGTCGATCCATGGGCGGTTCCCGGCGGTGGCTCACCTTCATTTTTATCGAAGAAGGGATCGGAAATACATAGATAGGGCTCTTGTGCACATGCTCCCGCGCAGGTTACATAGTGGCCGCCAAGTCGTTGGCAATCCTGGCTCGGTAAAATTTCATAGAACCCCAACAGCAGAATAACGTCCTGAGATGAAAAGACTGAATCCCTGATTTCAGGATAGCCCGGTCCCATGACAATATTTGCATTATAAGCTCCTCCCATCCCAACCGAAGCCATCCAGCTAATAAATCCCATTTGCAGATTGGGAAGCGCTGTTCCTGCTCCGCCTACATCAACGCCGCACATCGGCCCCAGAGTACTGATGAATGGCACGACGTTGTTAGTATCATGGTCATCCCATATCCCAAATGAGTGCAAAAGTCCGTAGTTATCGTTGGGCGGAGGATTTCCCCCGGGGAAGAATGGTCTGGGATCGATCGGATTAGGTTCAAACTTTGAATCGAACCACCAGATACAGTTGGCTAGAGCCACCGGCCCGCACCAGCTGAAATTGCCCGAGCCCGGATTCCACCAGCCGCCCTGCTTCTGATCGAAATCAGGCATGCCATTAGGCGAATAGTCGGTATATGGCGCTTTGTAAAATGTACATGGCTCTATTTGAGGAAGCGTTACCTGAATGAAAATTTCAGGTATGTGGATTACAGGATTGATTGGATCGTTGCTAAGAATTGTTAAGGTATCATAATAAATGCCTGTGGGCCTGGCAGTGGTGTTTACCGTAACGTTTATAGCATCGCTGCCACCTGCTGGAATGTTACCCGATATTCCTGCAAATGTAACCCATGGAAGTACGTTTGTGGCGGTATATGTTAGTGCTCCGGTTCCGGTATTACTAATTGAGAAATCATTATTGTATGTAACCGTAGTATTAATTAATTGGCTATGGAAGATTGAATCCGGAACTACGCTGATAACAGGAATTTGGACAATTCCCGGATCGGCAGTTATGGTAGCCGCCCAGTTAGCCCAGGGAAGGGCCACGTTTTTGGGGGTCGTTGACCAGTTGTCATGGCAGATAAACCAGTTTGTATTGGGAAGCGGCCCTCCGCCATCTGGATCGTAATTACGGTAATATCCTACACCTGTGACCGCATGCCCAACACATTCCTGGCCATAATAAAGATTCCATTGCTCTATCGGATTGGGAGGGGTTGAACCTGATACCTGCGGTCCCCAGGTGAAGAAGCGAATTGTATCCCCGGTTGTCGGATCAATTACAAAAGTACCCGAATTTACCGGATTCCAGTATCTAAAGCAGATTATATCAGGCCTTCCTGTATCGATCGCGGCTGTATGAAAATTGAAACCGATGTTGCCAAGATCACTGAAATCGGCGTTATAAGTCCAATCGTAGCCTACTTTGTTAGCAGGCAAGGCAGGCGGCGGTGTTGTAAATGGATTTAACACATCCCAGCGTACAAAATCGTGCATGCCGGGCATAATATCCGACGAATATGTGCCGCTAGATGCCGGATATACTGTTCCATTCATGCGTACCGGACTGCCCCAGTTGTTAGTGTCCATAAAATAGTACAAATAATCAGCTGCGGTATTGGGGATTAATGCCGCATTTACATGAAACGCATTGGGATGAGCTCTGACTACATCCCAGAACTGGGTAATATTAACTGCCGAAACCGGAGCGCAGGCGTTATTAACCGGATTACCTATAGAGCCAGTCACTGGCTGTTGGGTATCAGGTACCTGCGAGATAATTTTGGCCTGACCTGTGCTAACAGTCAGAAACGCCAAAAAAAGCACTAAAATGCCACAAACCGTTTGAGCAGGTCGTTTCATAGCGCCTTCTCCTTGTAATAGTTGTTCAGTCTAAAAAAGATCGCCGGAGCAAAATCAATGATGCTTTAATAGGTCTATGATAAACATGGATAGTCAACCTGTCAAGTGAATTCTTTAACAATGTAACAATTAATGTTACGTTATAGATTCACATATCAACAACTTTTTACCCATGTAAAATCTGTTTCCATTGCCGGAGAGTTATGCTTTTTGTTGAAATGTTTTGCAATCGTTGCGTTGGATATCCGGGACATCTTTCAACGACAATTCTCAGTCCGTAGGGCTTCAGTGCTACCTTAATTCAGCAGGTTTGAGGATTATCCCTGAGAACGCGAAAATGGCAACTAATATTAATGACAAGTAATTGCGGCGGACAGCCACCTTTTTTCTTCCGGTGGAGGCGCTAATATATTATTATCTCACCTGTTCATGATAGGATTTTGGTTTCGTCCTGTGTGGAATATCGATATCTCAAAGAACGGTGGATTAAGAATGTTTTCGATATTTAAAAAAATAACAAATCCCGAGAATGGCTTTAATTTCAAGCAGGACGATCCCGTTATGCGAATACGGGTGGCCACTTGCGCTATCCTGATGGCCGTAGCAGGCGCCGATGAGTTTACGGATCAAGAGAGATCGCGGATAATCGAAATCCTGCGCAACGAGTTCAGCCTCAGCCGCGAGGACGCCGAAGGCTTAATGGTCGTAGCCGGCAAGGAAGTTGATAAAAGCATAGATTACTGGGGCTTCGCCAATACCTTGAACCAGAGCCTCTCGGATATCGAGCGAATTAAGATCATGGAAAATATCTGGCGTGTAATTTATACCGATGGGCAGCTTAGTGGGCATGAGGATTTAATGGTGCATAAGTTTTCGTTGCTGCTTAATCTTACCCACGATCAAATGATCGCCGCCAAGCTAAAGATTAGGACGGAAAAGGGGCTGGATTAACCCTTAATCAACCTGTTACTGAATTATATATATGAGTTCATAAATTTAGCAAAACATGATTAAGAAGCTGGCCAGAAACCAGTCAATTTCACGATATTTGTTCTTGACGATGATTGAATGAAGCATATATTGGGCCTGTTTTTGGATTAGGGGTCGTGA
>DOTU01000154.1:8951-11178 GCA_003520965.1 Candidatus Zixiibacteriota bacterium | reverse complement strand
GATTTTGAGGGAAAAATATTTTTATTGGAGGAGGTCATTTTTCAGGCTTGTAAGGGCACAATTTATTGGGGCGGTTGAGATTAGGTACCATGAAAAAACTGCGTAATATTTTTTCATAGATTTAAAACCTGAGGTCCCAGGGGACTGAGCTTGCCCTGATAAGCTGGACACAGAATTAAGCCTGTTGCGGCCAAATAAATTGGCCGCCTACAGAATGAAGTCAGGTTTAATGCATTGGTAAGGGATTCTCGACGCTTCGGGGAAGAGAGTAATCTATGGCGAAAATCTAAAATCCGAGGTCTCTAAAACGAAACCTCGGCTACAAAAAACGCGGCCCTAAAAAAAGCCGCTTATAGCATAACAATGGAAATTAATTTAATCTGAATTTTTCGCCGAGATATATCTTTCGGGCTTCGGGATCGTTGGCCAGATATTCGGCGTTACCGGCTTTAAGGATTTCACCCTCGAAAATGATATAAGCGCGGTCGGTTACCGAGAGGGTTTCGCGAACGTTGTGATCGGTAATCAAAATTCCCAGGCCACTCTCTTTGAGTCGGTGGATGATCTTTTGAATCTCTTCCACGGTAATCGGATCGATCCCCGAAAATGGCTCATCAAGTAAGATGAACTTGGGTTGGGTTACCAAAGCCCGCGCGATTTCGACTCGCCGACGTTCACCGCCGGAGAGATTGTAAGCCATCGATTTAGCCAACGATTTGACATCGAGGTCCTCAAGAAGTCGCTCCAGGCGTTCCTTGCGTTCTTTGCGAGGTATTGGCAATGTTTCCAGAATCGCCATGATATTTTGCTCGACGTTGAGCTTACGGAAAATCGACGGTTCCTGGGGCAGATAGCCGATACCTCGGCGGGCGCGCTTGTACATGGGGAGCTTGGTGAGATCGAAATCGTCCATGAAGATACGTCCGCCATCGGGGCGGATAAGGCCGGTGATCATATAAAATGTAGTGGTTTTGCCGGCGCCGTTGGGTCCGAGCAGTCCAACGATTTCTCCGGAGTTGACCTCAATGGAAATCCCGTTTACTACCCGTCGCTTTTTGTAAATCTTCAGCAATTGATCGGAACGTAGCCTCGAAGCGCCATTTATCTTAATCGGGAGAATACCTGTCATCGGTTGCCCTCCGGTGGATTTTTATCAAGGCTATCGAGTTCGCTTTCGGAGCGAGGGACATCATGTACGCGGCCGGTGACGTCGCGCAATATGCGAACATTAGCAAGTCTGTTATCGGCTTCCAGCCCATAACCGGTAATAATATCTTTCCCTTTTTGAAAGCTGACAAAATCGTTCGAGGTGATAAGATTGCGTCTGGCGTCCCAGTTGAGTGATTCAGTTTCCAGTTTCGAGGTATCATTTTCTACGACAACATTGCCCCAGACAGAAAATACCTGTAGCTTCTGCCGAACCAGGCCTCGTTTAGCCGTAAGAGTTGATTGGAAGATACCTTTCTCGTTGTAGAATTTGACTTTGATGTTTTGGGCAGTAGTGGAATCTTCTTTTTCGAAAACATACAGGGTATCAGCATAGATTACCGCCTGCCGCAAACCGGAAGCGGTCATCACGATTGTTGCTTTCTCAAGCACCGAATCTGGAATCCGTCCGACAGCAATTTGGTTGGCCGGCTTCTCTGTTTGGGCGCAGTAGAATAAACCAGACGCGCCCAGGATGATTAAAAGGATTACTCGCTTAATAACTCTCCTCCAATACGTTTTGTACGTCGTTTTGGGGAGTTGGTTTGCTTTTCCAACGATTATGTATCCAAATCCACTGGGTGGGATCATAATTTATCAGCTCTTCCAAAGCCTTATTGCATTGGGCCAGCGCGGTTTTGACATCCTCATCTTTGTTTTCGGTGACCGGGATATCGAAGGCAGGTAAGACCTTAAGTAAGTAACGGTCGTCGGGAGTGCGGAAAAGAGCCAGCGGCACAACCGGGCTACCGGTTTTCCGTCCGATAAAGATGGGGCCGGCGGCGGTTTTGGCTAATTGCCCGAAAAACGGTACGAAATATCCAGACACGCGCTTGGAATCGAGGTCCATGAGTACGCCAAGCATTCGACCGCTTTTTAAAACCGAATAAACTTTCTTGGCAGAAGAATCCGATGGGATAACCTCCATACCAAACCTCTCGCGATTTTCAACAATTAACTCATCAAGGCGAGAATCGTAAAGCGTACGCCCAATAACGGATATCGGTGTTCTCTTTACCGC
>DOTU01000154.1:0-8625 GCA_003520965.1 Candidatus Zixiibacteriota bacterium | reverse complement strand
CCCTTCATCATTGCGTTATCGAAATGTTCAATCCCCTCGACATCGATAATATCTCTCAGATAATCCTCATCCCAACGCCTTGAGCGAATAACATCGGCAGCGTTTTTGGCGATCTGGACAAAACATTCCCGAGCGACAAGCTTGACCTTCTCATCGCTCCAGGCATCGCCATAAGCGCGGCGAAGGTTGGTCTCGGCCAGTTGTCGTTCTTTGCCATCGAGCATGGCGGCTATCTCACCGATCATGCCGGCAAATTTTAAGGCCAGATCGCGCGGCAGGGCTTCAACTATCGCCATAAGAACGCGAATAGCAGCATAGATAAAATCGTTTTTAACCTGCTTGGAGGAGGACATTAGACGACCTTGGCCTTGAGTAAATCGTGCAGGTGAATCAGGCCCAGCGGATGATTGTCATTATCGGTTATAACCAGGCTGGTGATATTGAAATCTTCCATAATCGCTACGGCGGTGGCGGCCAACTCGTTGGAATCAATTCTCTTGGGATTGGAGATGGCAATCTTTCCGGCGGTAAGCTCCAGCGGATTGGGATAAGTTTCTATCGTGCGGCGCAGATCACCGTCAGTGAAGATGCCGGTCAATCGGCCCTGGCTATCGACAACCAGCGCCAAGCCGAAGCGCTTGGTTGTCATCTCGACAAGCATCTCCCTAAAGCCCGCGCTTTGAGCGACGATTGGAAGCTCCGGCCCGGTATGCATAAGATCGGCAACTTTGATAAGCTTGCGGCCAAGCGCTCCGCCGGGGTGAATAAAAGAGAAATCGTTGGCGGTGAAACCGCGAAGCTCGAGAAGCACAACTGCCAGCGCATCTCCCATAACCAGAGCGGCGGTAGTGGATGAGGTCGGCACCAGATCGAGCGGGCAGGCCTCGAATTCCACGGAGGAATCGAGGATAACATCAGCTTCCTCGGCCAGGGGCGAATTTTTATCGCCGGTGATGGCAATTACCGGCACGTCCAAACGCCTGAAGATCGGCAGGAGCTTGATAACCTCCTCAGTATCGCCGGATTTACTGATGATGATGGCCACGTCGCCGGAAAGAACCATGCCGATATCGCCGTGGATACCCTCGGTGGGATGGATATAGAAAGCGGGTGTGCCGGTCGAGGAGAAGGTGGCTGCTATTTTGCGCGCTATTTGACCGGATTTGCCGATACCGGAGATCATAACCCGGCCCTTGCAGCCTAAAAGGAGATCGATAGCTTTTTCGAAGTTGCCGTCAAGACGATCGGCCATGGCGCGTACTGCGTCGGATTCTTTCAGGATAACTTCGCGAGCTTTATTTATATGTGAGGTCAACCGGATCCAGTCCTTTCGCGATAATTACCATGTCGATAAATTCTCTGGCCGCCCCCATGCCAGCCTCGTGATCGGTAACAAGATCAACATATTTTTTTACATAGTCGGGAGCATGAGGTACGGTCGCCGCAACGCCGGCGATCTGCATAATGGGGACATCGATAACATCGTCACCCATGAAGGCGACTTCTTTGGGATCGAGTTTATACTTTTTGAGCAGCTTTGCAAACGGCACCCGTTTGGGGCCTCGCTGCTGGTAAAAATCGACAATGCCAAGCTCTTTGACGCGCGAGGTGGTGGCCGGTGAAGGCCGTCCGGAGATGAAGGCTGTAGGTATACCGGCGCGGCGGGCGATATAGACACCCATACCGTCAGCGATATTAAAACGTTTCATCTCGGTTTTACCGCGTCCCATCCAAACGGTGTTATCGGTTAGGACGCCATCGACATCGAAAACGAAGAGTTTGATTTTCTTCATTTTGGTTAATAGCCTGGGGCAATCCTTCTTGTGCATGTAACGAATTAATTCTAATAGGAGGGGATAGTCAATAGAAAAGGGGGGCCAGGGATTTCCTCCCAAAATTATCCCCTTGCCCGAGGCTAATTTTTTTCTTGACATAGAATAATGGGCATATATATTATTTATGAAGCATAGTTTCTCAAGGTTTTAGCAAAACAGAAAGCACCAAGCTTCACTGTCATAGTGTACGCGAATCGGGGCGATCGTCGCCGGCATAATAGATTTATTTCATGTTTTCACCGATGGTTTCTGCCAAATAAATCGCCAAAGTTGATACCATCGGTAATAGATAAATAAGACCTGAGGGGAACGGACAATACCCGATTTATGAGTGCTTTCGAATCTGTCGACAAATCGACAAATGCATTGTGTACTCCAGGTTTTCCTCCCAAATTTTGGGGCTATGCAATTCTTCCCTTTTTGGATATTTCAGTAAAATCACATCAAACCCAAAAGGACATATTGTCTGGGATCAGGGAATTGATTTTCGAAACCATTTTCAATTGATATGATATGTAGCTATTTGTTTAAATTTTCTTAAATGTTCCGGAGTTACTACTAAAATAGTTTGACAAGATACGCTCCTTAATGCAATAATAGTGCGATTTGTCTGCGTTTGAGTTTTACGAGCTGTTTGAAGTCGGGCGTTAAACGAGGGTTTTATGCCGGAAGAAATATTGAAATTGCCAACTTCTTTTTCCTCATTAAAAACATCATTCAGGAAAATAAAATTTGAAATATCAATGACCGCCAGATTACAATTAATAATCAATCCTTTCCCGCACGCTAAAATAATGGAAATAATTCAAAATAGAATACATCAATTTATTTACGGTGATAATCCCCAATTTACAATTAATGAATCATCCAATAACCATTCGATGCAAATCGATCCGTTAAATATAGTCGGAAATGCAAGCGTTGTTGGTAGGGGCGCCTTGTGCCACAAGGAAAATAATTTTTTATTTACATCAAAACATGTGTCTATTATGAATTCTTTGCATACATTGATTTTGCATTCTTTAAAATTCTCAAAGGCGAAAAGCGAGGCGTGTTATGTCCGCGGAATCCTGTAGACTTGGCGGTAAATTCGGATTTTTGACCGCTGCTTTCTTTGGCCTATTTATCTTTGTTTTTTCAAAAGCATATCCAGAGCCGATAGGAGAGGTTTTTATCGGCGGCACAACATGGCGGGATGCCCAGTGGGGGACATCCAATGTCGATGATCAGATAATTCATGATCCAGCAGACAATGCTATTCATATCGTCTGGACATATTCACCGGCCCCTCCATTCCAAGAGCGAATGCAAAGCCGTTATAATTGTTATAGGGTTGGGTATGGTTGGAGCTACGCTGACACAGGATTAAATTTGTTTCCAGGCGTTACCAATCATTCTCAACATTCGATTATGTTGTTTGATACTCTTGGAAGCAGGGAGGATATTGAAGTCTGCTTCAAAACGCCCGTAATTTGCAGGGCGCGTGCCTGGTGGGAAGGCGAATCGCTTTATTGGGCTCCAATAGATACTCCCAGAATGTACGATTATACAATGATGGCCAATAGCGTAAGTGGACGAGTACACCTTATAGGTTCCTATTATGCGACTCAAAATTGTCTTTATCATAATTCATATCTAAGAGAGCCGTTCTCACAAACGGGATGGAGCCTTCTTGATACTTTGACACAGTATGTTTATAGCATTGCTTGTTCCCCTGTTTCGGAGAGAACGGCTATTACGTATTTCAGGCAAAAACATTTTGGTGGGCAGCCATGGGAAGCCTCGGATCAAGATGCATATATAAAGATTACACCTAACGGCGAAACCTGGGTAGACAAAACAAATATTACGAATTTTAATTATCAAGATGTCCTCAGGCCAGCGGTCCAGAACGATATTATATTTGACTATCAAAATTTGGCACATGTGGCATTTTTGACTATTCGAACCGTTATTAGTCCCGATGATCCCGACAGCACCGTAAGGATAGATCGTAACATGAGCTTCATCTGGCATTGGAATGAGGGAACCGACTCTATCACGCTGGCGGCAAATGGATGGATTCAAAACCCTCCCCATAATATTGACCTTGGCCCACTAAGATATCCCATAGATGCTCCGCAGATGGCGATAAATCCGGCTAATGGCTATATTTATATGCTCTATGAAGCCTACAATTATGATGATATGTCCGTAGAAATGATACCAAACTCCGATCTCTGGGTGACTGTCTCAACCGATAATGGATTAAACTGGTCTGTTCCCACCAATATTACTGATACTCAAACCCCTAATTGTCAATGTCCCATGTGTGCTTCGGAAACTGAGGCATCAATGAACAAGGTAGTTAATGATACTTTACATATTTTCTATATATTAGATAAGGCGCCAGGGATGTGGCCTCAAGATGAAGGCAGTATTTGCGCGGCTAGAGTAATTTATCAAAAAATTCCCGCGGATTTAATTCCAACAACACCGCTAATTCCACAGTTTTCCATCAGGTTTGATCCGCATACAAGTGAAAATGTGGATGAAACCAAATCATTACCCAATATCAGTTGTTTTGAAAATTACCCAAACCCATTTAATGAAGAAACGATTATAAAACTGGAACTTGTAACTTCGAGCTGGTTGGACCTTAATATATATGATTTAACGGGCAGGAAAGTGGTTAATTTGGCGAAGGGTTTGCATAATGCCGGAATTTATTTCATTAAATGGAATCCAGGGAATTTATCCTCCGGCGTCTATTATGCCAAATTAACAAGCAGGCATGAGAGTCGCTCTTTAAAAATGCTTTTTCTAAAATAACATAGCAATATTTCTAAAAAAGGAGGTTCATTAAAACCAAATCACTCGAAAATAGTTGTTTCCGTAAAAAAATGTCAACAGGGAGCGAATATGCGATCTTGTAGTTATAGCCATTTGGGTTTGCGATTTGTCCTACTTGCATCAGCGATAGCTTGCCTTGTTCTTCAGAATATGTCATTGGCTGATAACATCCATACCGGATTTCCGGTTTGCGTTGGAGAAATAGCAGGAAAAGTAGAAACGTCTCCAGTTATTTTCGATTATGATCGGGACGGTCAAAATGAAATAATCATGACCGCCGACGACCACAAACTATATATTGTGAATTGTGATGGTAACGTCGAATTAACTTATGATACTCATTCAACCAGTCCCGCCAATCATTCTTCTCCGGCGGTTGCAGATCTAGATGGGGACGGGGAATTTGAAATTGTTTTTGGAGAAAGGGACGCCAGCGGATATTGGTCTATATTCGCTGTAAATCCTGACGGTTCAGATCAGAACGGTTTTCCTGCTCATCTTCGAATGACAGGAGAGCTTTATCCTGCTCCTACAATTTATGACCTCAACGGGGATGGACACCAGGAGATATTGATTGGTTTTACTCCCTATCTCGATCCTGATTTCTACTGTGTCTCCTATGATGGGCAAATTCTCTGGAGTAGATGTTTAGAACGCGGGGTTTACGCTACTTGCGCCGTGGGCGATGGTAATGGAGATTTTATTCCGGAAATATATGTCGGAACAAGGGGAACCCAGGTAATCCCTGGCGTAGAAGATGGATATATTTATTGCCTAAACTCATCAGATGGAACAACTATTTGGTCGTTTGCCCTAAATAATGGGTATTCCCGAAAAACTTGTCATGGTGTGGCGCTAGGAGATATCGATTGTGACGGGGATCTCGAATTGGCAGCGGTAACAAGAGGTCTCTGGTTTACACAATTGCACGATTCTTTTGGAGAGATCCTTGCTTTTGACGCGGGCGATGGAGGCAATCCAATATGGGCATATTCTATTTATGGCCATGGCATCGTGCCCCCAGCAATAGGCAATATTACTGGAGACCAAAACTTAGAGATCGTTAGTGGCGGCGATGAATCCGTAAATGAACCTGGCAATGATGCGCTTTATTGTGTTTCTTCAAACGGTACATTAATATGGTCGATAGGAGTTTACTCCTATTCTAATTTCTATTACTCCAGTGCTTCGGTTTCTTTAGCTAGTTTTTCCTCCACTTCAACTCCCAGTTATTATGTGTTAGCAAATGTACTTAATCCCACAAATTATTCTTCATATATATGGCGTCTTAGAGCTGATGATGGCAGCGCGCCAGCGACAAGTCAGTTTGAGATTGGAGGATCTCCGTTTTCAACACCTGCAATAGACTCGGGGATAGGCGATGCTGATTTAGACTACGCCGTTGGTGTCTCAGAAGAGCATGATCCCTCCATACCACAAGACCGAAGATTACTTGCGTTCGATTCAAATTCGCGAAATGATCAAGCCCACATAGAATGGGGTATGTATTATCATGACCCCAAGCATACGGGTCGATATGCACAACCCGCCGCCGGGACCATAACAAGCAATGTTGCCTGGTATGGTAAATATGTGCTCTGGGGAAATGTTTTTATAGCTAATGGAGCAACATTGAGAATAGAAGCCGGTACTAAGATTGAAGTTCAGGATGGGTACCAATTGACGGTTCAAGCGGGTGGCGCTATTATTGTTGAAGGCGAGGACATCAGGCCGGTAGTTTTTACTTCCGCTTCCCCCGATCCTCTACCCGGCATTTGGTCGGGTATAAAGGTTAATGGCGGCGCTACCGCATTATTAAGATCCTGTGTTATTGAATATGCCACAAATGGAATCTATGGCGATGCCAATTCCGGTTTTGATATTTCCGATTGCACTTTTTCGAATTGCTCCAATTCGGGGGTTAATGGGACCTCGGGTAATCCCCATTCAATTGTATCCTGTAACTTCACAAATTGTGGAAACTATGGAGCCATTTTTAACGAGGGCAATCCTGTTTTCAATAATAATACAATTTCAGGCAATGTCAAATATGGCCTTAAGTACACAGGCGATGGGGCCATAGAAGCCTATTTTAACAATATTACCACCAACAATGCCAGTTCCTACTGGGGAATCTATATTGGTCAAAGTACAATTGCCAGTACGCCTACCCCTTATCTTTTAAGAGATTCGGTTGCCCAATTTTCTCAAGGGGGCATCTACATAAATCATTCCTTAAATAGTGGTTCCCTTAATGGAAATGTCAGGTCCAAGCACAACGGTATCTACGGAATTTACTTAAAAGATTCATCCCCCAGCATCAATGGCCAAAACGACGAAAGTCACAACAGCTTCATAGATAACAAATATGGCATCTACTGCGCTTCGGGCTGCAATAGTACTTTCCGCTGGAATAACATATTTAATAATACTTATGGAGTTACCATTGCATCCGGGGCTAATCCAAATTTCGGTACATACCCGGCAAGCCCAGGCAACAATAGAATTGAAAATCAACAGGCTCCTGGGACTTATGAGATGAAAAACCTTAACGTGATGACCCAAATCTATGCTCAATGGAATTATTGGGGAGTTGATGGCGCTCAAATAGTTGGGCTAATAAGCTATTTACCCCTGTGTTTTAACAATCCAATACCCTCAAGGGAACGCCGCGAATCGTCATACAGCGCGCTACCGACCGCCTTAGTTGCTGAAAACTATCCCAACCCCTTTAATACCAATACCGAAATAAGATATGCGCTTCCTCAAGCAGGAGAAGCTAGAATCAACGTGTATGATATTTCGGGGAGAACGGTAAAGCAGCTTTCATCGGGAACCCAAGATGCTGGTGAACACATTGTCATCTGGAATGGAACCGATATGGGAGGAGAAAAGGTTTCCAGCGGGGTTTATTTCTACTCCATAATAACTCCACAAGCCCAAGTAACCAAGAAAATGTTACTACTTAAGTAAAGCAATAAACAAGGAGAAATCGAAATGTCAGCAATCTACAAGAACGTGACTCTCTTGCTCATAACATTATTCATGCTTTGCTTAAGCGCCTGGGCGGGAGAAATAAATGTTCCCGTAACCGATTATTCAATCTTACACGATGCGAAGAGTGAAATACGCATTGTAACCCATATTCCCATTCCGGATAGCGTAGCAGATTCAACTTTGATGTTTGCCGAGTTCCAGTTTGCCGTCACTCCGCAACTGGCGGAAGATAGTATATTATGGATTAACTGTTATGCGCTAACAATTCCCTGGGAGGTGGGTACGGTTGACTGGGAAACTCCCTGGCAGGCTCCCGGAGGGGATTTCGAGGCCGATGAACTGACCATGTTTACTACCTCCAATCCAAATGATTCCATCGCCTATTTCGATTTGACTGATTGTGTCAGGTCTTGGCTGCGGGAAGATAGGGCTAATTACGGACTTATTTTCATGGTTCCGGCCTCAATAGCATCGCGTTTTTGGTTAAATCAATTACCTGAAGAGGCTTTGGGATCGATCAAATATCAAACAAGATAGAGCAGGTTCGTATCAAACAAGAAGCGCCGCGGGCCGTTAGGCGAGCGACGCTTCCCCCTCTATATTTGCACAAACTATTGCAATTTAAAATTGAACCAGTCGGTAGCGTAGTTCTGGCCTTTAACATCGATCGCGGTCATAAGGAAATAGTATTTGCCTGGCTCTACAAGCTCGCCCTTAGAATCGACACCGTCCCAGATGATATTAATAGGTGGAACGCCTTTGCCCTCAATAACGCGCAGCGCCCAGCGATTAGTTTCTTCGTCGCTCCAGGTTTTAATCTTGGCTTTGAAAATATAAAGCTTCCAACTGGTGGTCTTGATCACCTGCTGCGGCCTGACATAGAATACCACCCGCTTCAGATCCATCGAGGAGATATCACTGACCTCCATTTCAACGCTGAATGCCTTAATATCGGCAGCTT
>DOTU01000125.1:4470-5025 GCA_003520965.1 Candidatus Zixiibacteriota bacterium | reverse complement strand
CGGCTCGATCATCCAGAACTCGGAAAGATGCCGCGAAGTGTTGGAGTTTTCGGCCCGAAAGGTTGGGGCGAACGTGTACACATCTCCCAAGGCAGTAGCCAATATCTCGGCCTCAAGCTGACCGGATACTGTCAGGAACGTTTGCTCGCCAAAGAAATCCTTATCGAAATCAACCTCGCCCTGTTCGTTGCGCGGCACTTTATTGAGATCGAATGTCGTTACCCAGAACTGTTCGCCTGCCCCCTCGGCGTCGGTGGCAGTGATAACGGGGGAGTGGATATAATAAAATCCGCGTTCCTGGAAAAACTTGTGGATCGCAAACGACATCTTGCTGCGAAATCGGTTCATCACCCCGAAAGCGTTGGTGCGCGGACGGAGGTGGGCGATCTCTCGTAGATACTCGAACGAATGCCGTTTCTTCTGAAGCGGATACTCCGGCGGACAAGCGCCGATAAGGCTAAGCTCGCGGGGGTGCAACTCAATCTTGTGAGGCCGCTCAGGCACCGGCTTCAGTTTTCCAACCAGCCGTACCGATGCCCCCTGGCTCACCTCCGC
>DOTU01000125.1:0-4151 GCA_003520965.1 Candidatus Zixiibacteriota bacterium | reverse complement strand
CCGTCGTTAATCTCCAGAAATACCAGATTGGCCGAATCGCGCCGCGTTCTCACCCAGCCTAAAACGATGACATTCTCGCGAGCTACGGTTGGCTCACCCAAAATTATTGCGATCTTGGTGCGTTTGAAATAATCCACAAATCCATCCTTTCAAGGTTCGTTATATACACGATTTAGCACCGGAAATCAAGATAGATGTGGGGTAATAACAATCTATTGGAATAAGATTTGCTCTATGTGATAGTAGTAATGCCACAAAAAAAGCTGCCGGGCGTTGCGCCCGACAGCTTTTAGAATCATCTATTTCAGTCGATCGAATTACATACCATCTACTGTTTTAACCGTCACCGGTCCCAGGGTTTTCAGGCTATCCTGAACCGTAGCGGCGTTTGAGACGACGCAGAAAACCATATTATCGGGATCGATATGCTTTTGGGCAGCGCGAATGATATCGGCCTTGGTCACCTTTTTGATGTTTTTGGTGAAATCCTGAATGTAGGAAACAGGAAGCTTATATAGCTTTATCTTCACTATTTCAGCGGCTACCTGGCCGGGCGTTTCTAGAGTCATCGGGTAATATCCCTCATAGAAATTGACAGCGTCGTTATACTCGTTGTCGGTAACCTCGGCTGTTCGTATACCCTTGATTATCCTAAGCGAGGCCTTAATAGCGCTCATCGTGGAGTCGTTTTCGGTGAAAGTATTGCAGTAAAAAGCGGCCGGCTTGATATTCCACTCATTGGTTGAGCGGATATCATAAGTCATACCGCCTTTGACGCGTACTTCGTTGTTTAATCGGGAGGTAAATCCCACTCCCAAAATGTAATTCATAAGCAGCACCGGATAGTAATCAGGATCGTCGCGAGTGATTCCGACATGGCCGAAACGAATCGACGTCTGGGTAGCATCCGGTTTATCAATCAACAGAACCTGATAACCCTTGGGTGACGGGGGAGTATTCCAGCGAATTTTCGGCACCAAGCCCATTTCCCATCCGCCAAAGATTTTTGAAACCTTGGAGAAGATATCGGCAGGTTTGATATCTCCCGCTATAACCATGAAAGCATTGTTGGGCCGAAAATAATTATTGTAGAATAAGGTGATGTCATCCCGGGTAATGCTGGTTACCGAGGCTTCTGTTCCTTCGGATGGATGGCCATACGGATAATTACCAAACAGGAATTGATTAAAACCTTTCGAACAGAGATTGTCGGGATCGTCTTTCCCCTGAACGATACCGCTCAGGATTTCATTGCGATGTCGCTCAATTTCAGCCGTATCAAAGGCCGGATGCATGATAATATCGGATAGGAGATCGAGCCCCACGTCCAGATGCTTAACCAACACGTCGGCGCTGGCATTGATTGCGTCGCGGTCTGCTCCCGCTCCCAGCGAGCCCCCGACAAAATCGATCGCCTCGGCGATCTGGGTGGCTGTCCTGGTTTTTGTCCCGGTACGAAGCATGCCGGAGGTGAAATCGGCTAATCCCGCCTTACCGTCGGGATCGTTGGCCGCTCCGGCCCTTATCACCATGCGCATTGATACCGTGGGAAGCTCGTGATTTTCGACGGCCACAATGATCAGGCCGTTGGATAGAGTGTCCTCGGTTATCGGAGGGAGCTTAACCTCGCTGGCAAGAGCAAAGCTGAAACCGAAGAAGATTAATATTGTCAGTATTCTTTTCATAATCACTTCCCTTCTTCTGTATTAGGGGCGGCGGCCGGTTTGGGAGGCTTGGTTGGTATCAAGTTAATGACCGTTCTATGATTTTCGGTGAGATATTTATTAGCCACTCTCATAACATCGTCCGCGGTAACAGCCTGGATCTTATCCGGGTAACTGTAGATATTGCTATAATCATCAGTATCGATCTGGTAGGAACCTACTTCGCTCGCCCGACCCTCATTGGATTGCAGGCCGGTAATAAAATCTGCTTCCATCTGATTTTTCGCCTTCTGAAGCTCATTGGCGGAGATTGGTTCGGTCTTTAAACGATCGACTTCCTCGAATATTTCCCGCTTTATTGAATCCATGCTGGCTCCGGGAACAGCTTGGGCGGCGACATAAAACAACGACGGATCATGAAGCACCATCGCTGCGCCTTGTACGAAGATTGCTTTTTGCTCGGTGTATACCAGGCGGTGATACAGCCGCGACGATTCGCCGTCAAAAAGCACTTTGCCCGCTACCTGCAGAGGAATGATATCGGGGTTTTTCCCCTCTGGAATCTTATATCCGGCCATGATCGCCGGAAGCTGGGCGACTTTGTGGAAATCAATATTTTTTTCGCCCTTCTGCTCAGGCTCGACAGTTTTAATTGGAGGCGGCTGCGGTACTGATTTTAATGAACCATAAGCTTTTTTAACAAGCTTCATTGCCTCAACGGAATCGAAATCACCCGAAATTACGAGGAAACTGTTATTCGGCGCGTAATGGGTATGATAATAATCAAGGCATTCCTGCAGCGAGATTGCATCGATATCGGATCTGAAACCGATAGGCAGCCATCTGTAGGGATGGGCTACGAAAGCATTGTTGAAGAGCTGCTCGTACATGGCTCCAAAGGGAGAATTGTCATAGCGCCAGAGCCGCTCATTAATAACCACATTGCGTTCAGAACCCAAATTTGAATCGTTAATTTGAAGATAGCGAGATCGATCCGCTTCTAAATCAAGCGCTATGGAAAGTTTATCCGACGGCATTACTTCATAAAAAGTGGTGTTGTCGAATGAGGTCCAGGCGTTGTTTACGCCGCCATTACCATTGACCAGGCGATCAAATTTATCCTTGGGGAAATTTTTCGATCCCTTAAACATCATGTGTTCGAAAAGGTGTGAAATGCCTGTTATTCCCGGTCTTTCGTTCTTGCTGCCGGTCTTATACCAGACCTGCACCGTCACCGACGGAGCTGAGTGATCCGGTATCAGAAGCACCATCAGGCCGTTATCGAGCTGTTGCTTTTCGATGGGAAAAGCCAGTTCGGCGGCCGGGGCTATTGTGGCTAAGATCAGGAAAATTAGAACGGTAAGTCTCAAAGTCATCATTCTCCTCCGATTTTCATTTAATTTTCAACTCGAATGGTGGTTTATAGTAATATTTCCCTTCATCTGCTTTTCCCAAAATTGAGCTTAATTGACTCTCGAGGGATGGCGTTCTTAAGGCCGGTAATACCGAGACGCCATAAACCGGATAGGTTGCGATCTCAGTCTTGTTCCGAGGATCAAGCCTGGCACGTTGGCTGACTTTTTCGATAGCGTCGAATAACCCGCCATAACTATCAACCAGCCCGTTTTCTTTGGCCTGTCGCCCTGTCCAGACCCGTCCTTCTCCGATGGCATCAACCGAATCGAAATCGATCTTGCGCCAGGTAGAGACTTTAGTGACGAAATCGCCGTAATATTCCCAGATCATAGAATCAATCAATGCCATTTCCTGTTCCGTGGCGGGCCGAGATGATGTCCTGATATCGGCGTGACGTCCTCTTTTAAGAGTCTCAGTATGATAGCCTATCTTATCATATAAACCTGAGAGGTCGACTTTACCCATGACTACCCCGATTGAGCCGGTTATCGTCCCCGGCGAGGCGATTATCTCATCCCCCGGGCAAGCGATATAGTATCCGCCCGAGGCAGCTACTCCGCCCATCGAAACTACCAATGGCTTTTTCTCTTTGAGCAGCACAAGCTGTCGGTATATCTCTTCGGAAGCAAAAACACCGCCGCCCGGTGAGTTGATTCTGAAAACCACACCATCAATGGAGGGATCTTCCTTCACCCGCCTGAGAGTTCTGCTCAGAGTTTTCGAGCCAATCACTTTTCCTTGCAAAAGGCTGGAGCCGTTCTCACCTTCCATGATTGAACCATCGGCATAAACTACTGCGATCCTGTTGGGCTCGCTCCAGCGAGGATTGTAGTCGGGTATTTCATACAGGTGGCTTAAATTCAATTGATTGGCAAACGGCGCGTCATTTTCAGTTAATTCGTCATAATGCTTGAGGTCGTCAATCAGACCCGCCTTAAGGGCATCGCGCGAAGTATATGGGCCGGCATCTATAGATGCTTTAACCTGTTCAGTGGTCATTCCTCGTCCTGTTGAAATTCCTTCGACAAACTGCCCATAGAGATCGTCAAGAAGCCAGTTAATCTGCTCGCG
>DOTU01000074.1 GCA_003520965.1 Candidatus Zixiibacteriota bacterium | reverse complement strand
CGTAGCCAGCGGCGCCAGCGTTCGTAATCGGGGTAGAGCTCGCGGACTTTATCCCAGAAGCGACGAGAATGATTCTTGACCTCAAGATGTGCCAGTTCGTGAGCCACAACATAATCGACGGCCTCCAGAGGGGCCAGGATCAGCCGCCAGGAGAAATTGAGATTGCCCTTGGCGCTGCATGAGCCCCATCGACGGTTGGCGCTAGTGATTTTGATTCGTCCATAATGCAGATTTGCCTTTGTGGCCAGAAGCTGAACTCTCTGGGATATCACTCCCCTTGCTTGAAGTTTGTACCATTTAATAAAGAGTTGCCTGGCCTGCGGTTGATATTTTTGCGAGAGATAAAAACCATCATCAAATACAAGGGAGTGCCAGTGGCTATCGGAAATAGATAGCTTGAAACTCCGACCCAGATAGGGAAACTCCTCGCCATCGATGAATTGCCTGACAGGGATCTCATTCCTATTCTTAAGAACATATTCTTTTTTTCTGCGAATCCAATCTATATGTCTGAATACCACGGTTTCGATATCAGCTATTTTGGCCGATTTGGGGGCGCGCACCACGAGGGTGGCGTCAGGCGCAATCTGCAAGCCGATTGTTTTGCGTTTTGAGCGAATCAGTTTATCAATTTTCATCTTGTCGAAATTTAGTCATCCACCATTGCACTTTCAATAAGCAAAATACCGGAAATGAAGCACCTTTTCAACAAGTATATAATCGAAGCGGATTATATCCCATTAATTATTCTATATTTAGCCTTGCTAACACTAAATTAACAGAAAAATCGGTGCGTATGGGGCTATCCTCATTTTATACACAGATAAGTACTGTTGACTTTTTTTGAGATTCGCGCAAAATATGGCAGTAATAGGGGGGGGAAATCCGGGCAATTATCGGTTGAGGATTGCCCGGTTATTTTTTGGGGGATAAAACACCTCAGGGCTCATTATTGACTTATTCTATCTGCATGGTATATTAACACGTGTGGCATACGTAATAAAATTGTATGGTATCGTTAATCAATTATTGGATCAGGATCAATGGTAAATAATATTTTCCAGCCATCAAGGTAACTACAGAACTATGGAACCAAACATAGCTTCAATAGGACGCAATGAATAAAAAGATTACAGTTATAGTAGGAGCCAGGCCAAATTTCATGAAAGCCGCCCCAGTGCTTAATGAGATCCAAAAGCATCCGGACTCACTTTCCGCATTTCTGATTCATACCGGGCAACATTACGATCATAACCTTTCCAAACTCTTTTTCGAGGAATTGGGGATGCCGAACCCAGATCTTTATTTAGGGGTCGGTTCTGGCAGCCATGCGGAGCAAACAGCTAAAATCATGGTAGAACTTGAAAAAGTTATGATGAAGGCCCGACCGGACCTGGTCATGGTTTTCGGGGATGTCAACTCTACACTGGCCGGCGCGCTGGTGGCGTCGAAATTGTGCGTTCCGTTGGCTCATGTAGAAGCGGGGCTGCGAAGTTTCGATAAAAAAATGCCGGAAGAAATCAACCGCATGGTCGCCGACTGCCTGGCGGATTTTCTTTTTGTCACTGAGAAATCGGGAACGGAAAACCTGCTAAGAGAAGGAGTTAGCCAAAAAAGGATATTATCCGTAGGTAACACGATGATAGACAGCCTGGTCGGCAACCTCGGGAAAGCTCAGAAATCCAAGATTCTTGACCAGCTTAGGTTTAAACCTCAGGGATATGCTGTTCTGACACTGCATCGGCCATCGAATGTTGATGATATAACAATACTCTCAGGGCTCCTGGAGGCGATTTCGACAATTGGCCGGAGGATTCCAGTAGTCTTTCCCTGTCATCCCAGAACGCGAAAAGAGCTGAATGAATTTGGCCTGCTGGATAAGATTGATAAAGATGCCATTAGAATTGTCGAACCGCTCGGCTATCTCGATTTCCTAAAGCTGCAATCAGAATCGAAATTTGTGCTTACTGACTCAGGAGGAATTCAAGAAGAGACCACATATCTGGGTATCCCCTGTATTACCCTGAGAGAATACACGGAGCGTCCAATTACCAGCGAAGTTGGCACCAATGTTATCACAGGAATAAATCCGGATAGAATCAAATCCGCTGCCAACTCCATTCTCGACGGCAAAATGAAGGAATCTCGAATTCCCGAATTATGGGATGGCAAGGCAGCCAGCCGGATCGTAGAATTTATTATGGGGAATCGGAATTGATTCAAAACGGGGCAATGAAAATTATCGGAAATTTCTATATTGCCTACAACATCTGGAACAAATCGGCCAAAGGCGGTGTTGAAGAAGCTCGTTTGTTGCGGAAACGAGCAATCTTGAGCCGGCCATCTTTATTCGGGATATTTACGGCCGGCAATCAGCAAGGAAAAAATAGCAGCGGGAATAATGGCTGAAAATATTAGATATCGTTTTGCCTCCCAGGGTGATTCACCGGCATGGGAATATTATGTAGATTGCCATCCGCGGAGAACAATTGCGCACAGGTGGGAATGGTGGTCGATTCTGGCAAATTCGTTTGGGGTTAAGCCCCGGTATGCGGTTGCCGAATGCGGCAACAAGCTCGTTGGTGTTCTGCCGACAGTGTTGATGAGTAGTATTCTATTCGGAAGATATATGATATCAATGCCATGGCTTGACTATGGAGGGCCATTGGCGGATAACGATGATATCGCTTGTAAGCTAATTGAATTTGCGGTTTCGCAGGCAGAGCGGGAGAAATGTAAATTTGTCGAGCTTCGGGCAGTACGTCAGGTAGCTCCCGGCCTGGTCAATAAAGATCAAAAGTATGCGTTTTGGCTGGATCTAAAGTCGGGAGAGGAAAACGTTTGGAAATCGATCGATGGTAAGGCCAAGAACCAGGTCCGTAAGGCGGCCAAGTCGGGGCTTGTAGTACAATTTGGGGGAATCGAACTTTTAGATGAATTTTATCGTATTTTCTCCTGCAATATGCGCGATTTGGGTACTCCGGTTTGGCCCAAGAAACTTTATTCCGAACAATTCCATTACTTTAAGAATGATATCGAAATCGGCTTGGTCAAGCTCGGCGATTTACCGGTGGCAGCCGCGATTCTCCTTCATTACAAGGATTGTTCAATTGTTCCCTCTGCATCATCGTATCGCAAATATCGAAACCTAAATCCGAATAATCTCCTTTATTGGGAGATCATCAGGCATTGCATCATGCGAGGCTCGGCCACGTTTGATTTTGGAAGAAGCTCGCTAAACGCCGGGACATATAATTTTAAAAAACAATGGGTTAATAACCCGATTCAGCAGATATGGCAATATAAGCTTTTAACAATAGACAGTTTGCCGGAACTCGATCCATCGAATCCAAAATTCCGATTGGCAATTAATATCTGGAAGCATCTCCCATTGTTTGTTGCCAATAAGTTTGGACCAATGATTGTAACGAAGCTACCTTAATATTGATGGAAAGCCCTAGGGCTTTTTTATGCGCTAATCATCTTTCAGATGCCTGATTAGGATTGATCGATTTATAAACATGAACAAGAAAATATCATTAATTTTCTCTGTACTGATTACCATCGGAATTGTATTAATCCCGATTTTTTTTACATTGCCGGGACAAAGTAAGCTTTGGGGAGAAATTCAAAATTTCGGGCATACACTGCTTACCGGAATTTTGGCATTACTGTTGCTCTGGATATCACGGATGCGCCTGAATTTAGCAAAGCCGATTACCTATTACTATGCTGCGTTTTCTTCAGCAAATTGCCTGGCCGGGGCTATCGAGATTGCGCAATTATTTGTCCCGGGGGATGCCGACTGGTTCGATTTTTTTCGCGATTTACTGGGAGCCGGGGCGTTTCTCTGTTTCAGAGCAGCATTCGATCACAGATTGAAATCATATTATCGCGGGAATTCAAAGCGCATTATAAAACTGCCGCTTCTCGTTTCCGGAGTGTTGATGATAATGGCCATCATTCCGGGGCTCCTCTGGGGCGAGGCTTATATTCACAAGAACAGTATCGTTCCCGTTATATGTGATTTCAACTCGGCCATTGAATTGAAATTTATCGAAGTTAAAGATGCCAAATTGAAAATGGCCGGAGCTCCGGCTCAATGGAATAAAATGGATGGAGATTTGGTTGGGCAGTTGGATCTCAGTCCAATCGGCAATCCCGGATTTTCAATTGTTGAACCAGGCAGCGATTGGAGCCGTTATACGAATTTGAATTTCCAAATATTTTCCACAGTAGATAGCTCAATTGAGCTTCATTTGGGGATTGAGGATTTTAACGGAAAAGATATAGACGAGGACCGGTTTAATAGAGCGTTCACGGTCAAAAAAGGGGTTAATGAAATTAAAATCCCAATATCGGAAATCGAAACCGGGCCGGTTTCCCGGAAGTTGGAATTGGATAATATCAGAGACATTTACCTTTTTATCACTAAACCCAAATTAAGCATCAGGTTATATATTGACAATATAAAATTGACACTATAAATTACATGAGGATGAAGAATTCTGGAATTTCATTGAAAAATAATCAGAAAAATTTCAGGTCGGACCTGGATAAATATTACATGATTGGCTACGGTACTTTAAAGCCATCAATTCGTCAAAAAACAATCATGTGGATTTATAATTTTGGATTACACTGTGTGGCCATCTACCGATTGGGACGGCTTTCTGAAAGATTATACATGCGTATCAGCCTGCTGGCGCTACCTGTAATATTACTTCATAGATTATTGGATTACGGCGCCAGGATAATTCATCACGTATATATCGATGACGCCAAGGTGGGCAAGGGGTTTTATATCGGCCACGCGGCTACAATCTATATCGGGCCGATTACAATCGGAGAAAATTGCAGCTTGACTCATAATGTCACCATTGGAGTCGGACACTCCGAGGGAAAAACCGGAATGCCTGAAATTGGAAATAATGTCTGGATCGGGACCGGCTCCACTATTTCAGGAGCCGTCAGGATTGGAAATAATGTCACAATAATGAATGGTAGCGTGGTATCGCGAGATGTCCCGGATGGCTGCTTGGCGGGAGGAAATCCGGCTCGGGTTATCATTCAAAATTACGATAATATCAAGTTATTGGGAATCGGTCATTAATCCGTTTCGGTTGGCGAAATTTAAATAAATAGATTGAGGGGCAATGAGAGTTTTAATAATTATAACAATTATATCCATTATGGGTAATTTGGTTGGTCTTTTTCTAGCCTATAAATATCTAAAGGCGGACCGCCGGCTTGACAGGGTAACCCAAAGCCTCATTCAGACCAGAATCGACTATAACAAACTCTATAATAAGCATCTTCTTTTCATACATCATTCGGTCGGTGAAAATATGCTATACGAAGGGGGCCTTAAGGACAGCCTCGAAGGATGCGGAATCGGGGTGCATAGCGGTACTTATGGCAGCGATATCGGACAGAATACCGATTTATGCGATTGGGTTTCTAAATTCGATACTTTTTTTTCGAAGATGATAAAATACGATATCAAACCCGATATCCTGTATCCTGATAACAGAGAAAATGAGATTATTCTATTCAAATCGTGTTATCCCAACAGCGATGTTATCGGCGAAGGAACAAGCCCAGGCGACCCCTTTAACAAAAATAAAACAATTTGGAACTACAAGGCGGTCTTTGAGAAACTGGGAGAAATATTTTCCGCGTCGCCGCGAAAGCTATTTATCTATTTGACTGCACCTCCAATTGTTGCCAGCCAAACATCGGCTGAAAATGCGGCCAGAGCCAGAGAATTTAATAACTGGGTAAAAACGAAGTTTGCAGCCAGCTATCGGGAAAGAAGCAATCTTTCAAATTTCTTGGTGTTTGATCTTTTTGATGTGCTAACGGACCAGAGCGGATTTCTCCGAATTGAATTTAAAAGATCAGATTCTGATTCGCATCCAAATATTCAGGGGAGCATTGAGGCAACCCGACGTTTTATGCAGTTTTTGCGCGATAACGAGATAATCGAACAAGCAAAATTATCTAATAAATAAATTCCATATTTTGGAGTATAAGCGCAGCTGTAGTAAATAGCTGAATACCTTAAGCGAATAAGTAATAATATGAAGCTTAAAAGCCTGGTCAAAAACGCAATCTATCAAAGTGGCATTTATAATATTCGATGTGCGGTTAAAACGAGCCGAAACAAACGACTATTGATCTTGATGTACCACGACTTTGAGGAAGGCATCAATCTTCCACGCAACAATAATATCGTTTTTCAAAAACCGACCAGGGATGATTTTGAAGCTCATTTAAAAGCTATCAAAAATCAGTTCCGGGCAATTTCGGTGGAAGAGGCCATGAAAGAGATTCGCTACGGCGGGGGGCTTCGGGAAAACTCGGTGGCGATAACATTTGACGATGGATATGCCTCGGCTTATCGGATCGCTTATCCCCTACTAAAAAAATACGGCCTGAGCGCGACTGTCTACTTACCAACGGACTGGATTAACGGCAAGATCACCCTCTGGTGGGAAAATCTGGCTGAACTAATAAATGAATTCGATGTTAATAATATCGATATTAAAAGGTTTGAAAAGGTTTTAATTCGATTGGCGGTTTCCCTTCCCGACAATTTGACCAATCAGCGGGAAACCAGAGAATTACTTCTCCAAGATGTATCGTTTGCGCTTATGAAAAGAAGTGACCAGGATAAAATAAGGATTATTTTGGAGTTAACATCCATTCTCTTCGGAGCGGCATCCAAAATACACGCTGATGTTAAGCCCCTGACCTGGGAGCAGATTAAGGAGATGGATGAATCCGGGATTAAATTCGGAGCCCATACACAGTCGCATCCTAATTTAAGCTTTGTCGATCTCAAAGTCGCTGAAGAGGAAATTGCCGGATCCAAACAGGAGATAGAGAATCATCTTGGCCATAATATAACCGGTTTTGCCTATCCTTACGGATATGATATCAACGGCTATGGTAGATTCTCGCCAATCCTTGAGGAATGCAAATTTGATTATGCCTGCACCAGCTGGTGGGGAAGTAACGTTAATCGGACAAATCCATACCTGCTCTATCGGGGCGCAATATCGCCAATTGATTCTCCATCACTTCTCGGACGAGAACTTTATATTGGGTTGTTACAGGAACAGTTAGCCAATATTCTTTAAAAGGCAACTCTATCGAAAGCACTCCACTTCGCAACTTTTCAACGGAATAAATATTGTCAATTATTATTTTAGGGCAAGCTTTTAGTCGATTCTGTGGATGCCATCAGCCTCATCAGCGGCAGAATATGGTTTTTCGCAAAAATGATTCCCCGTCCTTTAATATTCTTGTTCCCCACCAGAATATTGTGATGCTGCTTAATCAGATTGCAGAAATTCCTCTTATAAGCGGCATCAGGACCAAGATCATATTCGCAGGTCCTGCCGGAAGAATATAGCTCTTTGATTATGGCCAGATGCAAATTATTGCCGGGGGAAAATTCTTTAAAGCTATCGTCAAACTCCGCTCTGATGCCGACATATTTATCCTGGTAGCAAAGAAAATATACATAACCAACATACTCGCCGTTTATTATTAGATGAGGGATATAAACCCAGCCGTTACGTAACCCAATTGGGGTAAAACACGAATATAGCCGTCCAAGGGCAGAATTGGCAACAAGATGGCTTGCGATTTCGGCCTTCCAGCTTTTTTCCGATATTTTGAGCATCTCAGGCTCGAAAATCTGATATTCGCTTTCGGTTCTCAGGTGGCGGATTTCGTAGGACTGCACTTTTCCAGGCTTATCAAGTGAGTATCTCTTGAAATTTGTTCGCCAGTTACTTGAAAGGGATTTCCAATAAGAATCCCAGGTTCCTTCGCTCCTTAAATACAACGATTGGAATCCGGGTTCGATATAATGAGGCTGCATGTGATTAACAAGATAATCGAGATAATATTGAGTTACGGCTGAAGTTGATTCTACATTATCGGTCGAAAGCAGGTCCCATTTGGAAAGGGCAAATATGGCTGTGAAAAGATTATCTGCGCTCGGTTTGTCAATCGCAATAAAATTGCATCTCGGCGAAACACCCGATGATAAAAAGGATAAACTCCTAGCCGTTATTTTCTTAAATCTAAGAGGCTTTCTGTGAATGGGCGCCGCTGCTACAAGCAAGCCATCTTGCCAAATTGTCACGATAGCAAGCGAATCAGTTTCCTGGTAAGCCTTAATCCACTCGTAGAACCATTGATGCTTCATATAAATATGATCGACATCGGTTTGCATGACCAGGTCGTTCCAGGGTTGTTCAAGCTTCTTAAATTCGTCGAGATGTTCTATGATCTTCTGTTTAATCAAGTTCCCTCTATGCTACTACTTGCCGATCGTTGAGCGCAGCAAATTTCGGCCTGTAATAAGAAGACGCGCCAGTACACCGGGCAGGGTCGACATCAATCGAATTGGCCATGGAGTCCAATTGATCAGCCTTATTTCAGCCCTGGCCTCGGCTGTTCTTCCCAAAGCGATCAGTTCCTTAATTTTCCTGAGATGTTGTTCATCGAGAAACTGCTTGTAAATTTGACTGTGCTTTTTTTGGAATTCGAGGTCAACGCCCCAAATCCGCTCCATTATGGTTATTCGAGTAATTATCCCATTGATAATATCTGTATCGGTTAACCGACCACCCTCATGGCCGTGCTGCCAGGCGCTTTCGAAATCCAAATATGCCGCCATACCCTTTTTTGCCAATTGGCTGTAACAAAACCAGTCCTCGCCCCATTTCAGGTCTTCGGCGAAGTGCAACGCCTCACCTGCCTCTGCTCGACGGACAACAACGGTATCGGTATTGCAGTAAGAAATTCTAAGAAGTGATGGATAAAGATTACCGATATAGCAGTTGAAATCAGATACGCCATCAGGCAAGTGGCAGATACTCGAATAGGATTTTCCTGGATTTAGGATCTCATCCCAGGGGCGAGGGTCCTTATGCCAATTTATTAGAAAATTGTGAGCATCTCCTCCCTCTTTAAATGTAACGGCGAAATTAGTAAAGGAGAAGAGTACGTTAGGGCACGCCTCCATAAAAGCTCGTTGCAGCGAGAGCTTCCCAGGCATCCATTCGTCATCGGAATCAAGAAATGCTACCAAGGGATTTTTAGCTAATTTTATCCCCCAATTGCGAGCAGCACCCGCTCCGGAATTAGTAATTTTATGACATTTTACCGGTTCCTTATATGATGATAAAATCTGGTCTGTATTATCAGTGGATCCGTCATTAATAATAATTATTTCATCGCCCGGAAGAGATTCTCGTAAGGCTGAATCGATGGCCCTTCCGATTAAAGAAGCCCGATTGTATGTCGGAATGATAACCGAAATCGGTAAATTGTTTGCTGTCATGCTTGTTATTTCCAGAAACGTACCCGTTTATAAAGCGCTTTAACCACCGGTAAACTGCGTCCCCACTGCCTAATTATAGCCGGCATGACGCCATAGATGATCGGGATTGGCCGGCGAGGATAAATCCAAAAATCGTAGTAATCTTTTTTTATCATGGCCCAATTATTGTGCCAAGGCATATCGGTCAGACAGTTGATTTCATCAGTATCATCAGATTTGAATGCCCGTTGAATGGTCCTTTCGAGCAGGATATTTCCGGGCGCATATGAAGAGAATTCCTCGTCATACCCGATTTTATTCAAGACCAGCGTTCGGCCCATCTTGATGGCAAAATGAACCGCGATCGGCCTGTCATTGGTATAGAGTATATGCCATTCCAGCCAGCCCAATTCGGATAGCCTCTTTATCAGTACGGTATAAAATGCCTTTAGAACTTCAGACGATGAAATCGCAGTTCCCGCTTTTCCTTTCCAGCCAGCGGATTCGACAGCCATCAGAGTATCAATATGTTTTGGGTCTGCCTCTAAGCCCGAAAGAAATATTGTTCTGACATTAGGCAATTTCGCCAGTTTATTATTAGCCTTGGAAAGATTCCGATTGAAATTGTGGCTCAGCGAACCTTTATAATCGTCAAAGCTTCCAGTTGTATTGATAAATGAGCCTTTCCCGTTAAACTCCTTTATCACGATAGAATCGGAAATGGGTTGATAAAGTGCTTGCACGGTCGGAGATGCGGCCGGTATTCTCAATAATTCCAGCCCCATTCGTTCTGGAGCAACCCCTTGCAAGCCATCGAGGAGCGCGGGCAAAACCTCGTCTTCCATACCCGGTTTTATCAGAAAATCGACTGAGGCGGTATGCATATTAAATGGAGTCCTTAGGAGTGCGTGATTTCGTCCCTTTCCCCTTCTTGGAGTAACCAGAATCGGTAGTACCCCTACAAGTTGATCACCATTAAGCGCAAACAGGAAAAACCAGGATTCACCGAGCTCAAGAAAATACTCCAGGTATGTTACCAGCCAGGCATAGGATAGCATAGGCGTATGTTGTAAAGCCCCTAGGCAAAGATGATTCCAATCCGCCGCAAATGGTTTTAGGGCATCGAAATCTTTAACAGTTACAATTCGCATTTATGTCTGCCGCCTTTTTAGGTCATATTTAACTATCGGAATAAAAAGAGGTCCAATAATAACAGCCCAAGTTTTGAATATTTGAATTACCAAAGAGTAAAACTCCATATAAAATAGAAGAATATCGATCTAATTTCATGCCACTTTCACTTGAGCAGGCGCTATGTACCATTTGGGTATCATGGAAAGAGAATATAATTGGCGAAACCATTTTGCGCAAGATGGAGTTTGGCAGCGTGAGCCAATTGCATGAATCAAACCGTTTTTGCCGGCTTCTGGCAATAATAACTTGTTGTTGAAGGGGCAGGGAGGGCTAACTGATGTAATTATTTCAATAGGAGTTAATCACCCTTTACCTTGGGGAATAACTGTGATAAAATTGGAACGGATATAAAACCCATTTAATGGTAAGGTAATTTAAGCCATTTAGTTAAATAATGGGCAACAATTCCAATTAGCAAAAAGGACTTGGCAATATCATACAGCCAAATTAAATTGACATGTTGGATGAGGAAAGTTAGAATCGTATTTTGCAAAATCGTTCAGAACCAGAGGATAGACGGATTTGGGTATTAACAAATTTCCATTAATTAGCGTTATAATACCAACTTATAATTCGGCTGTATATATCGAGGAGGCCCTAAAAAGTATTTTTGAGCAAACCTATCAGGATTTTGAAATAATAATTGTCGACGATGGCTCAACCGATAATACAAGGCAAATTCTTAGAAAATATGGTGAGCGAATCCAATATATTTTCCAGGCTAACGGCGGCCCATCAAGCGCCAGGAATAATGGCATTCGAAAAGCGAGGGGTAAATATATCGCTTTTTTAGATGCCGATGATCGTTGGCTTCCAACAAAACTGCAAAAACAATTATCGATATTTGAACGTAATAATACAATTGGGATGGTGACAACAGGTGCATGCTCTTTTGATGAAAAGGGAGTATTCGGATACTCGACTAATAAAAGAGCCACTTTGATGCAAGGTAATATCGCCAGAAATATCTTTTTACACAGTAATATCGGGACCCCCACGGTTTTGGTGAAAAAGGAAGTATTTGACAAAATAGGCCTTTTCGAGGAAAATATCCGTCAGAGTGAAGACGATAACATGTGGATTCGCATAGCTGCCAACTACGATGTTGAGTTGATCGATGAGGCCCTAATTCAGGTCAGAAATCATCCGTCGCGAATGACCCTTAACAGAACGGAACTGTTAGAAAGCGTTCAAGCCAGTATCGATCTACTGAAAACAAAATATGGGGAAAAGGTCAGGAGGAGCATAGAAAGCGCAGTCCCAATAAAGTTAGCGCATCTTCAATTTGCGGTGGGATATGGCTTTTATGAAAACGGTTTTTACAAGGAAGCTAGGAAGGCTTTCGCCAAAGGGGCATATTATCGGTTTTGGTATTGGAAAAATCCCGTTTATCTTTTAATAACTTTTATCCCTAAAAGCGTTATCGGCTTGCTAAGATCGTTAAAAAGAAAACTCGCGCCTCCATTGGATAGTGGGGTATTGAGAAAAAGGTAGCGGATGAATAATCGAGAATACAATGTTTAGCGTAGTAAAAAGCATTGCCAAGCATTCGCTGATATATGGCGTGGCCGATGTATTAAGCAAGAGCATCGGTT
>DOTU01000069.1:3282-4286 GCA_003520965.1 Candidatus Zixiibacteriota bacterium | reverse complement strand
GATTACGGGGATTATATTGCCAGGCTAAAAAAAGCAAAGGAGGCATCGCTTTAATTTGACCCCAAAAAACATCGCCAGGGCTGTGTGCAAATACGCTCTGGATAAGGGCGGTCTCGATATCAAAATTATCGACCTTCGAAAACACTCCGACGTCGCGGATTATTTCGTCATCTGTTCGGGATCAGTTGACATACACGTCAAAGCAATCGCCGATAATATCGCAGATAAGCTGAAAGAACGGGGGGTTCGTGTTTGGCATAAAGAAGGATATCAGGCGCTCAACTGGGTTCTTCTCGACTATGTTAGCGTCGTAGTACATGTCTTTCGCCCCGAAATCCGCGAACGTTATGCCCTGGAAAAGCTCTGGGGCGACGCGCCAATCGAAGAAATAGAATAAACTTTTCATTTTTTTTAAATACCAGATATGGCGGGACCGTTAAAAACAGTCGTGCGTACTGGTGATACAAGCAAAAGACCCTGCGCTTTCGCCTTGCGAAACCGTACGGGTAGGAGAGGTGAGTGTCATGGATATTGTTGAATTGAAATCTAAAACTATCGCGGAGCTGACCGAGCTCGCCGAGGAACTGAAGATTCCCGGTATCTCGGGGCTTCGCAAATCTGAGTTGATCTTTAAGATCCTCGAGGGGAAGACCGAGGCTGATGGCCTGATCTTCGCTGAAGGGGTGCTGGAGATTCTTCCCGAGGGATACGGCTTTTTGCGCAGTCCCGACTATAACTATCTGCCCGGCCCCGATGATATCTACGTCAGCCCGTCGCAGATCAAGCGCTTCGATTTGCGAAGCGGCGATACTGTCTCCGGCCAGGTCCGTCCCCCAAAAGAGAGCGAACGGTATTTCGCGCTGCTCAAAATCGAGGCTGTCAATTTCGAGAATCCCGAAATCGCCAAGCATAAAGTCCTTTTCGATAACCTGACTCCTCTCTATCCCCAGGATAAGATCAAGCTCGAACACGATTCCAAAGACACCACCACGCGCATCATGGAT
>DOTU01000069.1:2495-2898 GCA_003520965.1 Candidatus Zixiibacteriota bacterium | reverse complement strand
ATCGTGTTGCTCATTGACGAGCGTCCCGAGGAAGTTACCGACATGAAGCGCTCGGTCAAGGCCGAGGTTGTTTCGTCAACTTTCGACGAACCAGCCGACCGTCACGTAACCGTTGCTGAGATGGTGATCGATAAGGCCAAGCGTCTGGTGGAGCATCAGAATCACGTGGTCATATTGCTGGATTCTATCACTCGTCTGGCGCGCGCTTACAACGCGGTTGTGCCGCACTCCGGCAAGATTCTCTCGGGCGGTGTTGATTCCAACGCGCTTCAGAAACCGAAACGTTTCTTCGGAGCGGCCAGAAATGTCGAGGAGGGCGGCTCGCTGACCATCATCGCTACCGCGCTCGTTGAGACCGGCTCGCGCATGGACGATGTTATTTTCGAGGAGTTCAAAGGCACCG
>DOTU01000069.1:979-2235 GCA_003520965.1 Candidatus Zixiibacteriota bacterium | reverse complement strand
CCGGCAACATGGAAATCGTGCTCGATCGCAGGCTTTCCGACCGGCGTATCTTCCCGGCTATGGATATCAACCGCAGCGGCACCCGTAAGGAAGAGCTCTTGATGACCGCCGAGGAACTTAATCGCATTTGGATTTTGAGGAAGTTCCTCAACGAGATGAATCCGGTAGAAGCAATGGAATTCCTGCTCGAGCGAATCATGAAGACCAAAACCAATATCAAGTTCCTCGAAAGCATGAGCGGTTAGCCCAAAGCTCCCCGTCCAGCCGAAACTACATAGATTATTTGGGGCGCTTTAGCTTTTTGTTTTGGCGCGTGGGGTGAGGTGTGCTCGAGCCCAAAGTTTTAGGCGGCAGACGCCTCCTTAGAGTCAAATGACCTCGTCTGCCATCTAAATCATACTTGCAGATTTCCCTTGCCTGTTGTAAATAATGATGCGGCAGACCGGGGGGCTGATGCCCAGAATTGCAAAAAATTAATTCAATGGATTATGAATCGGTGGCATTATGAAAAGCTATCCTATCATTCCTATTATTTCCTTTTTCTGGGTCGTATCCGAAATTGCGCTGGCATTCGTAAAGCGCTCAAAATCGAGCGCCGCCAAAGGTCTCGATCGCGCCTCGCTACGTATACTCTGGATTACCATTGTTGTCTCGATCATGATCGGAGTATTCTTTGGGGTTAGGGGGATCGGTTTCATCTATACCGGAAGAATAATATTCTATCTGACCGGACTGGCGTTCATCGTTATCGGCCTTATTATCCGCTGGATTGCGATTTTAACGTTGCGACGATATTTCACGGTCGATGTTGCTATCATTGATGAGCATAAAATCATAGATCGCGGTATTTATGGGCATATACGGCACCCTGCCTACGCCGGCAGCCTGCTATCGTTTTTAGGTTTGGGGCTGGCTTATTCCAATTGGTTGAGCATTCTAATAATTTTCATACCGATTTTATTGGCCTTCCTCTATCGTATTCGCGTGGAAGAAGCCGCGCTCATTACTGCTTTCGGCGATTCCTATAAGGATTACTCCGCGCGCACTCGCCGTTTACTGCCAGGAATATTTTAAAAAATCATGTCATTGCGAGTCCCGCTTTTAGCGGGACGAAGCAATCCCCCCGCAAAAAGCATCATTTGTTAGATATTATAAGCGGGAGATAGGGATGGAGATTGCTTCGCTCCCTTTGGTCGCTCGCAAAGACACCGTTTGATTAGATCGCCTTTTCCCCCCCTTTCCCATTGACCAACCCA
>DOTU01000069.1:0-683 GCA_003520965.1 Candidatus Zixiibacteriota bacterium | reverse complement strand
GCCGTAGGTCACCCATTTGGGTGACGATAAGCATCGAAGACGCTTACTAAATTGTGAAAACAATGTAAGTCGGCGTCCCTTGCGATTTTCGTAGGGGCGGACCCACGTGTCCGCCCAAAGAATAGTAGGTCGGGTTCCGAGTCCCTTGGACGAGAAACCCGACATCCTGCCCAAAATGTGAAGGATGGTGTTTCGATGATCGATGCGTTGCTTAAGAAACTGAAAGATGGTGGCTTTGAGTTTGTCGATATCAAATTTACCGATATCAAAGGCGCTTGGCGTCATATAACTCTGCCGGGGGAGAGGTTCACCGAGAAAACATTCACCGATGGTATCGGCCTGGACGGTTCCTCGCTCGGCTTCCTCTCGGTCAAAGCCGGTGATATGATTCTCATTCCCGATCCATCCTACAGCTTCGTCGATCCTTTCTGGGAGATGCCGGTTCTATCGGTCATCGGAAATATCAACGAGGTCAACCCCACCGAGCCGCATCCGCGTGACCCCCGTTTTACCGCTGCCAAGGCGATGAAACGCCTCCAGAAACTTCTGCCTGGCACCGATATCATCATGGGGCCAGAGTTCGAATTCTACCTGTTCGACGAGGTCCGCTACGATCAAACTCCCAGCCACGGCTTCTATTTCCTGAATTCCGAGGAGGCCGAGTGGAGCTCCGGCAACGCCGA
>DOTU01000034.1 GCA_003520965.1 Candidatus Zixiibacteriota bacterium | reverse complement strand
GGGAGTTTTTGATTTTCGGGCTTTCGTAGAATTAAAAATAGTACAAAAAGGGCGGCATATAACTGCCCCTTTTTAATTCACTCTCGGATTGATTATTCCGAAGATGATGTTGTATACGAGATAGATAATCTTGCCATTGGACCAGTTCCATTCTCATGCAGAAACTCCGCCTCTGCTAATGAGCTTTCCGAAATCGTAAGCAAAAATCCATAGTACGGTATTCTACCATCAGCCCATCTCATGCAGAGGTCGGTCAAATCTACTTGGATATTCTGCTCACCAGGAAGGGTTACGATATATTGGGCAAATTTAGTTTCATTGATATCTCCTCCAGGAGTTGTCCAAGGTGAGGTCCAGGATACTGCTTCAGCGCTCCAAGAGCTTATAATCGGATAAACCCTAATTGCGATAAAGGTAGTATCCTCGGTTTGGGGAGAGACCCAAAGATCAAGTAAGGCCCTGTCTATCTGCATGGTGGTATCGGGAAAGTTCACATTTGGCTTCAAGAGAAAATGGGCGGCTCCGCTATCGGGGGCTATAGTTACCAGGGAGTCAATTTCAAAGCTGCTCTCCTCCGCCCAAAGCTGCCCGGTAAATAGAATGAAGAAAGAAAACAAGGCAGCGGCTATTTTGATATTTGTATTTCGCATTGTATCCTCCTTATTTATTAGATATCCGCTTTAGCGAAGCAGAGTCATGCTCTTTGAAGTTCTCTCAGTACCGCTGGTGAGCACATAGAAATAGACGCCCGATGCTACATCGATTCCAAGTGAATTCTTACCATCCCAGATAATTCTGTGTTCTCCCAAGGATAGATTATCCGAGACAAGGGTCTTAACAAGCTGGCCTGTGATGTTGTAAACTTTGAGGATCGCTTGACCCCCTTGATCTAAGTAAAAGGAAATCTCAGTTGTGGGATTGAAGGGATTGGGGATATTCTGTAGAAGACTGATTCCAGTGGGGAGAACCCAAGAGGGAGCTTCCCTTCTGTCTAACCCGCGGAGGGGGTCGTATGTCAGTTCAGGAATGTATTGTATGTTCCCATCTATAAGATGGGGGCGAGGCGTATCGCCCCACCAATTTAATACTGCCTGCATCGGATCTGGGGACGGCCTGTTAATTGCATATTCAGATAATGCGGCGCAGGTCTTTCGCAGACGATCGAATTATTTCCAGGATCGCCTTGTCTCCCAAAATCTGGTGTCAGGTCTCCCGGATAATTATAGGATTCTACCAGTACGCCATAGGCTTGATTCTCTTTTATTTTCGTCCACCTTGTTTTTCCACCGCTATATTTGCGGTAATTAATGCCAATTTGGTTAAAGCAGAAGGCATTATATTCCCGGTCATCAACTCCGATAATTTGAGGCTGAGAAGCCGTTACCGAGAGTCCAATACCGTTTCTCTTAACCTTATTTGCATTGAGCCAGGTATCTCGTGTGGTACCATCTAGCCAAATTCCACCCTGGGTGAAATTTGAAATGGAATCCTTGGTGAGATCAATGTTAAGCGGAAGACCGTTCCACTGGGCGGCAGATATCCCGTAATAACTATTGGTTACAGTCGGATTGGCAATGATGCAGTTTTCGATTGTAAGCCGCTTTCGCCCGCTATCATCCCCATTACCAAGATACCAGATGCCATTTTTACAGTTTAAGATTGTAGTACCGCTAATCAGAGTTGATATTGCTTCAGGATTGCTATCTCTCCTAATTCTGATACCGTAGTCCCCGCACAAAGAAAAGTTTGAATTTAAGATCTGGTTGTAAGTGAGAGATGTCACTGCCCAAAGATCGATTCCCGCTATTATCATGTTCTTGACCGTGCAGTTTTCCATATCGAAAGAAGAATGAATTACATTGTCCTTATCATATAGGCCCTTCACTGCATATTCGATGGTGCAGTAACTCATATTCACAGGCGAACCAACGCCCGTTTTTAAGAAAACTATGCCAGTCCAATTGCCCGCCGCCTTGTTGGATGGTTTAGATGATGTAAAAAGAATTTTGGCATTTTGAGTTCCTACGGCTGTTAGTCCACCGAGAATATAGATTCCTGACTTTTGGGCATCTTCGCTACCCCAATTAGAGACGTCAAAATTGTATTCAACTAAAACAGTACAAGGTTCACTAATTATTAGGTTACCGTCAATGATTACATCACCATTAACAATAACTGTACCAGGACCCCATACTTGTTCGCCGTCATAAGCGCCATGCTTGAAGGGATTTGGTAAATAGTATGATCCTATGTTTGTCCCGGCGATAAACTGAGCATCGGCCACATTGCCGTTTTGAGAAGCGTCAAGCTTATTAATTACGGCATTGTCAACATCAAGTGCTCCATTATAGAGCTGATTCCAGCTTCTACCGGAATCGCCGCTTGCCCATATCATGGGGGTTGCGGCTTCGGGCGAGGTTCCTGCCAAAAAGTTATACGGGAAATAAGGGTCGGCGACAATAGTCCCCATATCTTGTGTGCCTGTGCCATAATCATGCTTAACCCATGTTTGATTAGTAATGTAATCATTGATTTTATAAATACCGGAACTACTGGCAGCGTAGACACTGTGATTGGTAAGGATTCCACCGATTGTCGCAACCGCCAATTGATTAAAGTTATCTGTTGCTGCAAGGCCCTGATGGATTGTCTCCCAGGCACCAGCACCGTCATAGAACATGGTCGCTGTAACGTTACCCGAGCCTCCCGCAAAATAATAATTGCGTTCAAGCTGGTAATTCCAATCTGATATAACGTCATTGAAAGGGGGCGGAGAAGTCGAGCCCCACATATTACTCCAATTTAGGCCGTTATCATCGGTTTGCCATACGCCGATGCCTGCTGCATAAGCTTTACCTGCTAAAACGGGATCAAAAGACACCGAATTAATAATTGAAGCGCCATCGTCAGGGGAATGCTCTTCCCAGGTTATTCCATCCTCGGAGGAATACATTATTCTACCGTCGGTTTCTCCTTTTGAGGAAACTAAGGTGAAAGCCTCGCCATTTTCTGTTACCAGTGTAGCAACATCAGTTCCAAGCATATCAGATCCTGTAGCATCATTGGCTATTCCAACCATTTGCCATTTGGGATCAGTATGATCACGGTTATGATTTTTAATGATGCCGTTATCGGAGACCGTAAACACCTCTTGATCATGATTGGGATCCTGGTCGGGATATGTGCCTGGGAATGATAGGCCGGTTACATTTGAAGGGTAAGTTCCTGAGACTATCTCAGAAACCTGTACATCGAGAACGGTTCCAGGATCGGTTCTAATTTCCTTTAGTTCGTAAATATTGTAATTCGTCGAAACCATAGAATAAAAGGTATCAGGGATTGGGTAAAACCCCCTACTCACATATCGTCCATCCACAGCTTGAACATCGGTGTCATAAGTAAATGGAGAATGGTCTATCTGATAAGTGCTTGCCGGTATGGTTGGCCCTTGGGCGTCATAATCGAAGGTTACAAGAAATAATCCTTCGTCTGTAGCCACATATAGGGATATATGGGGCGCGAACCAGACAACGGCGGCCATGTCCCGAACTTTCTTGTAAAATGAGTTTTCAAAGATTTTAAGTTCCTTCGGGGCCATCCACCAAGTGGTAAAATCGCTGCCTCCGCCTCCGGAGTAGTAGAGATTGCATTCCCCATTGGGGCCGACCTCTACAGCTGCAACCTGCTTAGGGCCATCGGTATCGCGGCCTATCTGCTCCAGCACTGGAACACGAGAGTTGTGAAATGCCCGTTGCACCCAGGGGTTATCCCAGGCGCCATAATTTTTTACATAGATGCCATTCTCAGTACCGATTGATAGGCCGGGAGGATACTGACCCGTCATGCCAAATGCTTCAATATCGTAAACATCAAAATCTTTCGGGCTTTCATTTCCGCCAATGATATCCCATTGCCCCACATTATTAATCATATGGTAATAATATGTCGAAAATAAATTCTGTATCCCCTGCGTAGCAACCATGACCACATCGCCGCCCTCGTCTTCGGTCGTAGGTACTTCAACAGAATTGAAATGGTTGTTGTAATTGCCGGGGAAAATCATGGGAGTCCAGTTATCTCCGCCGCCCGTGGTTTTGTAAATGTCATCCCCATAGGCACTCAAGAAAGCGATCTGGCCATAGCCATCTATTTTGTAAGAAATAACTCTATTTGCTCCAGGGTAATTGTTCCAATTGGCTGTCCATTGATTAGCATCCGAGCGCCAATAATAAATGCTATCACCAGCATTATGCCCAATAAGATAGCGATACCAATCATGATATTGATCACTTGGCCCATAAGCCACATCAACTCCGTTGACCCAATAGGGACCATTAAGTGTATGCCAGTATTCATTTATAGCGTAAGCCTTCAATACAAATGAGAAAGTTAAAATCAAGCTCAAGTAGAAAATGCTCTCGAAAGAGTCGAGTCTTAACGACTTTTTCATCTTTCCCTCCTTGAAAAGAGGGTTGTCCGAAACATCACTTCAGATACAGTATTTTAAGGCCAGAAGAGCCCTGGGACGGGCCTGCCTTCAGGTAATATTCCCCGGAAGAAACTCTATTTCCCAAAGCGTCAGTAGCGTCCCATATTATTCTCCCATTTTCACCCCCTTCTGTTTTTAAGGTCCTAATTAGCTTGCCTTGAATATCATAGATGTTTATTTTTAGGATATTAGGATCGGAATATCTTATGGTCACGGTAGAATTGAATGGATTAGGATAGGCTGCCAGATTTAATCTATTGGGCAGAGGATTCTCTGCTTCATGAATTGCATCAGGCTCAGGATCAAAGCGGCTTATATATAAACCACTGCGTAAGGTAGTATCGGGATTGGTGCGCCCGTCTCCCCAAACGACATACACCCTTCCATTGGATACAGAAATTGCCGGGTCAGCCGAATCATCCAAGGTTCTATCTATCCAGAATGGCTCGCTCCAGCTTTCCCCATTATCCTCGCTTTTGGTGTAAAAAATGCTTCTATGGGCTATTCCCGTACCTTCATCTACCCAGATAATGTGATTGGTGTCCCCAATAGAGGCAATATCAGAGTTCCAGGCAAAATGGTCGAAAGTAGCTTGTCTTTCAGGCCCCCAACTCTGTCCTGAATCCGAGCTTGAGCGCATGAAGATATCACCTGTACCCATATAAGGTGAATATTTATAATCCATCCATGCTATACCAACCTCATTTGGATTAAATGCACTTATTGATGTTAATACGGAATGAATTTGGTCGGAATCGCTAATTATTATATTTGGAAACCAGTTTATTCCCCCATCACTACTTCTCAGATATCGTATTTCCCATGGATGGGCCATATCAAAGCGCCCATCCCAAGTGAAATGTACGAAATTTCCGACTCCAACCTGATCCGGAACACCCGATTGAAAGGCATTGAATATTTCCTGTGGGGAAAACCAGCTTTGGCCAAAATTGGTGCTTCTGATACTATAAAATGCCGTGCTATCCCCTTCCAGGCTACAGTAAATATTAATATTTATTCTTGTTCCGCTCCCGGAAGCGGCATAGCATAAATTGCCTAATGCGTTGGGGTTTAATATGTATCGGGGAGTTGACCAGGTACTCCCGCCATTGCTTGAAACGCTATAACCAATATTGTATCTTCTATATCCGATATCAAAAGCAGTATTCCATAATACTATCACCTGCCGTCCATTTACTACTAATCTGGGAAACTCCACCATACAGGAATCTCCCGATAAAAAATGAAGCTGGCCCCAGCTATTGCCGCAATCCGTGCTTCTAATATATACAATATCGCCCACATTATTAGCGATATGCTTTGCCGCTACATGAATAGTATCGCCCTGGGCCACTATCTGCGGCCATTCGCCCCCCCCAGGCCAGACGCGCATCGGCTCGCTCCAGCCGGCATAGGCGGGCAAAAAACCCAAAGATATAAATACGCTAATGGCCGCTATTAAGAAGAAGGATTGATTTTTAGAATACCGCATAGTGGCGTTTCGTTCTCGCTCTCCCCCTAGTTACCTCGGTATCCCGACAAAAAATACTCATATGAACAGGGACTTGTCAATATATTTTTGAATTTCAGGCCAAATTTGCCAAAAACCGTTTGGGGCTGCCCAACCGCAAATTAGCTAATAAACGACCTTAATCCTTGTATGCCATTTACTTGCGCGCTCCATCGCTAGTGCAACGTAGTCCCATAATAGCGCGCTCTCAGACACCAATCCGGGGAGGGTTTTTAATTTTGGCCACCTGCGTATTTTTTTATACTCTAAAGCGATTTATCACGCGCCAAGGCAAAGAATCTTTAATGCTCCTGCGCTATTCTGCTATTTATCAACCTTAAGACTTATTGGGCAACATGTATTAATATCTATATTCATTATTCTGTAGTAAAAATAGGCTCGTTTGTGCGATTGCCGGAGGCCGATTTCGTTGAGATTCTTATTACAGCGAAGGCCGGCTATGATTTTTCCGTAAAAGAATTGTATTAAATATATCAATAAACAATAAAAAACAGTTGCATTCATTAAAAAACATTGTATATTATTAATAGAATAAAATAGGACCTGGAGGTTTTATGAAAATCGGAGATTTTTTTTCATTGGAGAATTACCCCACGCTTTCTAATTCTGAGGCATTTTTTAATAAGATAGTAAGCGAAGAAAGTGCGGCGGTAAGATTGTTCAATCAATTAGTACCGCTTCTAATTTTTCTTTTCCTTTATGGTTTGGTCATGGGCGCCTATCAAGGTCTTCTTCAATCGGTAATTTCGGCATTCAAACTACCCATATTGTTTATTCTGGCCTTACTAATTTGCTTTCCCGCTTTTTTCATCATTCAATTTATCCTGGGATCGAGATTGAAAATCAAGCAAGTAGTCTCGATTGTCTTATCGGGATTCGTCCTGATGTCTTTCATCATGCTTGCCTTTACGCCGATAGTCGTCATATTTTTACTGACCGGCAGCAATTATTATTTTCTTCATCTATTGCATGTCGCCATATTTGTCTTTGCGGGAATCTTTGGAATGAATACCATTGTTCAGGCACTCAAATATTCCTGCGAGATTAAAAATGTTTATCCCAAAACCGGAGTTGTCGTGTTCAGATTCTGGGTGGTCATCCTGGCATTTGTGGGAATTCAGTTAGCCTGGAATTTCAGGCCGTTTCTGGGTGTTCGAGGAGAACCGGTCCAGTTGTTCGGACAACGCGAGGGCAATTTTTATACGGCGATGATCGATTCCATCAGGAAATTAGTCCATTCAGATCGGGCCATGGAAGAAAAAAATTCGCAGGGCCTTGAGGAACAGATACCGCAAACCCAGCCGTTAGATACAACGAAAATCAGGCAATTATTTGGAGACAGCCAAAATGGAAAGTGATATTATGACACTGGAAGAGGTGGCAGCATACCTAAAGGTCACCCCACAAACCATCTACACCTGGGCTCAAGAGAAAAAAATCCCCGCTGCGAAATTAGGCAAGGAGTGGCGGTTTAAGAAATCGATAGTCGATGAATGGTTTGCATCACATTTCGATCCTAAATTCAAAGATATTGTCGATAGCTGCAACGAAAAAAGAAATCAGCCGCCTAACGAAAATCCGGCCAAAAGGAACAAGAGAAAAGGGGCTTAATCTCATGGATCTTCTAAATGCTGCGATTGCAGCATTATTGGTGGAATTTGTTATAATGATATTTTTATCCTTGTATGCCATTTACTTCCGCGCTCCATAGTTAGTGCAACGTAGTCCCACAATAGCGCGCTCTGGGAAAACAACCCGGGGAGCTTTTTAATGCATATTTGCGAACCTGTGGGGTTCACATTTTTATTTTATCCAAATTTGCAGAAATTTAATAGTGGGTTGCCTTTCGGTGTCCCTGAGCTTCTG
>DOTU01000132.1:5505-9780 GCA_003520965.1 Candidatus Zixiibacteriota bacterium | reverse complement strand
AGATTAATAGCACTTGACATATCGCCATACTATGGCCTTTTTTAGCTGCTGTGCTTTATCGATATGAAAGAGGTTGCCTGCCTTTGTCGAAACAGGTCGGATTGACCATTTTGTTGATTTTGGTGCTTCTGTTTATGGCTTGCAGCGGCGATACATCCACCGGGCCGGGAGTGTTCGATGTCTACGGGAGAATGACCTACCGACCATTTGCGGCCGGCTTGCCATTTGCTGAATTCTACCTTTTCCATAATGGGGAACCGATTTCAAGCGCGACAATTACAATCAATTCCATCGATATACCCGCAATATTATCTGAGTCAGGTCATTATTATAAAGAGTGGAATTTTAGAATTAATGACACCCTGACTTATTCGATTAATTCTGAATTTGGCACAGAGCAGGGAACGGTGATCATACCCGATACCGTGGAAATCTTAAATCCGGCCGCTGGCGAGACAATATATACAGGGGCTAGCTTCTTTGCCAATTGGCACAAGGGGCAGTATGCTGATGGGTATTTCGCTTATTTAAAGCGTCAAACCAACCAGGTAGCCGATGTTAGAGAATCGCAGATTGATACGACCGCCAATTTTTCAGGTCAATATATTGTCGATCTTGGAATCGATACCCTCTGGGTTGAGACACTCAGGGGCTCGTTTTATGCCGAAAACGCTCCCAATGGGAAGGTTTTGCCCAAGGGGGTTGTAGGTGCTGCTGGAAATTACCGTAGCGTCTATATAGTATTTGCACCGCCTTTAGCTTCAAAAGAACATTAAGGAAACAAGGTGAACGCATGACTGATATGCAAAGAACAATCAAAAAACCGGTTAGCCTTTCCGGTATCGGGCTTCACACGGGAGGTCAGGCAACGATTATTTTCAAGCCGGCTCCAATCAACCACGGAGTTACCTTTATCAGGACTGATCTCGAAAATTGCCCGGAAATTCCCGCCGATATCGATCACGTAGTTGATCTCAAGCGAGGCACAACGCTTGGAATGGGCAATGTCAAAGTGCATACAGTTGAGCATGTTCTGGCGGCCATTGCCGGTTTGCAGATCGATAATATGAAGATCGAGCTATCCAATTCGGAGCCTCCTGCCGGTGATGGCTCAGCCTGGCCGTATGTCCAGGCTCTCCTTGAGGCCGGGATCGCCGAGCAGGATGCGCACAAGAACTTCCTGGAGATTGAGCATCCAATAGCCTATACGGAGAAAGAGCGTGGCGTCGATATCGTGGTGGTACCGTCGGATCGTATGAGAATAACTTTCATGGTTGACTACAAGAATCCGGCCCTCGGCACGCAGTACACGTCGTTAGTTGATCTCGACGAGGAGTTCGTGGAGGAGTTCTCCAAAGCCAGGACATTCTGCTTCCTAACCGAGGTGGAATCATTATTGGATGCTGGCCTCATCAAAGGCGGCGGACTCGAAAGCGCCATCGTTATTATTGACGAGGAGCTTTCCAAGGAGAAAATCCAGAGGCTTAGGAACACTCTAAAAGTAGATACTCCGATTTTTGCGGGAAAAACGGGAATATTAAACGATACCCCTCTTCGTTACTATAACGAGCCGGTCAGGCATAAAGCGTTAGACCTCTTGGGCGATCTGTTTTTAATCGGAGTACCGTTAAAGGCTCATATCCTGGCTGCCAGGTCCGGTCATGCCGCCAACGTGGCTCTGGCACGGAAAATCCGCTCGGTTTATCAAAAGCAAATGATTTCCAGTAAATATCGTACCGGAAAACCCAGCGGCGATTTTCTTCTGGATATCAATGCCATTCTCAAGATTATGCCGCATCGTTATCCATTCCTCATGATCGACCGTATCCTTGATATGGAGGGAAGCAATAAGATCATCGCAATTAAAAATGTGACAGTAAATGAGCCCTTTTTCCAGGGGCATTTTCCCGGAAAACCGGTTATGCCTGGGGTTATGATCATCGAGGCCATGGCTCAGGCGGGTGGACTATTACTTCTGAATACACCTGAGGGCCTGGAAAATAAATTAGCTTATTTTATGGGGATGGATGAGGTCAAATTCCGCAAGCCGGTGGTGCCGGGCGATCAGATTCGCATGGAAGTTGAAATATTGAATCTCAAACCATCGGTAATAAAGATGACCGGGAAGTCTTATGTTGACGGTAAGCTTGTTGCCGAAGGTATCTTTACAGCCGTTATTGTGGATAGAAATAGTTAGGAGTTTTTAGAGATGAATCAACATCCAACCGCTTTGGTTTCAAAGAAAGCGGAGATTGGTGAAAATGTCAGCATAGGGGCTTTTTCAATTATTGAAGATGATGTAATTATTGGTGACGGTTGCATTATCGATACTCATGTTTCCATAAAATCGGGAACGCGACTTGGAAAAAACATTAAAATCTTTCATGGCTCAGCTATTGGCGGGCCGCCGCAGGATTTAAAATACGCTGGAGAGAAAACCGAGCTATTTGTTGGGGATAACACTATTCTCAGAGAATTCGTCGACCTGAATCGCGGTACCGTGGCTCACGGCAAAACCGAGATCGGTAAAAATTGTCTGTTCATGGCTTACGCTCACGCTGCCCATGATTGCACCGTAGGGGATAATGTCATTCTGGCCAATGGCGCGCAGATGGGCGGGCATGTCGAGATTGGCGATTGGGCTATTATCGGCGGAATGGCTTGTATCCACCAGTTTTGCCGGATCGGCGAGCAGGTAATGATGGGCGCTTGCTTCAAAGCAACCCAGGATATTATGCCTTACACTCTGGCCGCCGGATATCCGTTGCAATGTATGGGAGTCAATGCCATCGGTCTGAAACGTCGCGGCTTTACTCAGGCGACAATCAACTCACTTAAAACCGTTTTTAGAATTCTGATTTCAAAAAAATACACAACGCCTGAGGCGGTTAAAAAGATTGAAGATGAAATTGAAATGATTCCTGAAGTAGACCGAGTGCTGGAATTTATCAAAAGCAGTAAACGAGGAGTGACCAAATAGATAAGGTTCGCATTGGTTTGGTAGGCTGCGGCCACATGGGACGGTTTCACGCGGCCCGGCTCTCGGAAAACAAGACCGCTGAGTTTGTCGGCTGTTTTGATATTGATGATGCCAAGTCAGCTGCGCTATCCAAAGAATATCGTGTAAAGAAATTCGAGGATATCGATTCTCTCCGTAAAGAGATAGAGGCGGTTAGTATCGCTGTACCAACCACTCTGCATTTTGAAGTTGCCTCAATGTTTCTTGAAGCTGGCGTGGCGGTGCTTCTGGAAAAGCCGATCGCGGCCGATCTCGAATCGGCGAAAAAGCTGGTAGAGCTATCGGAAAGTAAAAAGGTTCTTCTCCAAATCGGCCATTCGGAGCGTTTTAACCCGGCCTTTTTGGCGGTTAAGGATGGTATCTCCGATCCCAAGTTTATCGAAATTCACCGATTGGCTCCGTTTAAGGGGCGCGGCGTCGACGTGCCCGTAATATTCGATCTAATGATTCATGACCTCGACCTTATCATGGCCCTGACCGGCTCTGTCCCCGAGAAGATTGAGGCGGCGGGTGTGGCGGTCATTACGAATACAGTTGATATCGCTAACGCCCGGCTCTCATTTCCCAACGGTTGCGTAGCCAATGTTACTGCCAGCAGGATTTCTGTCAAGGAGATGCGCAAACTTCGCGTCTTTCAGAGATCGGGATACACCTCGATTGATATGGCCACCCGCGAGGCGGAGCAGTTCATTGTTGCCGAACATAATGACGCTGATTATAAAAAGTCATCGATGTTCAACCGCTTGAGCCTCCAGGATGGACGGGCGGTGGTCAGAAAGAAGATCGATATCCCGTCGGGCGATAATCTTCGTTTCGAAATAAGCTCGTTCCTTGAGGCCGTACGCGGCGCTCATCCGGCGGCCATCTCGGGCCGCGACGGTTACAATGTCCTGGTCGTCGCCACGGAAATCGAGCGTCGTTGCGCGGAATATTTGAAGCGGATATAAATCGGACAATAATCTGACAAAGTCCATCCTCATAATAGCCGGTGAATCATCCGGCGATAATGTTGGCGGCCTGCTCTCCGCTGAATTAAAGCTTCTGCGCCCGGAGCTTGAGCTTTTCGGCCTGGGCGGTGATCGGATGGATACCTGCGGTGTCAATCTTCTATATCACACCAATCAGTTATCCTTTTTGGGATTTTGGGAGGTACTCAAGCATCTCCCCTTTATAAAAAAAGTTGAGCGAGACCTGTTAGAGCAGATTGATATGCGAAAACCATCCCTCGCAATCCTGATAGATTATCCGGGGTTCAA
>DOTU01000132.1:0-5150 GCA_003520965.1 Candidatus Zixiibacteriota bacterium | reverse complement strand
GTGGTTTTCGAATTTGAAAAAGAAATGTATTTGAAAGAGGGGATGAAAGCCGACTGGTTCGGCCATCCGTTGCTGGAGATTGTCCATCCCAGAAATACGCGAGAGATTTTCCTTAAGAAAAATAACCTGGCCCCGGATACAAAGTTCATCGGCCTTTTTCCGGGATCGCGCCTGCAGGAGATCGAGCGAATTTTACCTGTAATGCGGAACTCGTTGGCAGAGCTTAGCAGACAGGGATTGATATATAAAGGGATTGTCGGTTGCGCACCAGGAATAGATGATAAGCTCTATCGCAACCTCGGTGGCGCAAATCTTCTCTATCTGCGGGCACAAACCTACGATCTCATGGCTTACTCCGAGCTAAATCTCGTAGCTTCCGGCACTGCTACGCTTGAATGCGCGATATTGGGCCGTCCTCTTTTCATACTTTATAAAACATCGCCGGCCACATATCATATCGCCAAAACTCTGATTAAGATACCATTTGTCGGCCTGGTCAATGTGGTGGCCGGAGAGAAAATTATTCCTGAGTTTATCCAGGGCGATTGCCGCCCGGATAAAATTGCCGGGCAGATGCAAATCTTTTTCAATGAAGACCGCTACAAAAACGAGATGCTGGCCCGGATTTCGAAAATCAAGTCCAAACTCGGCCAGCCGGGCGCTTCAATGAAGGTTGCCGAGGCCGTCCTGAGCCTTTTAGATAGAGCCGCCAATTGACATTCTCCTCATTCTAAGTTACAATCACGATGTGAAAGGCGAATTTTCGTTTGGGCAAAGGGTTTTGCTTGTGGTTGCTGCAATTTTGGGACCCTCGCTTATCAGGCTTTATGGCTTAACCTGGCGGGTTCGCTGGGAAGGCGTCGATGATCTGGCCGTTGCCAGGTCACCTTATGGGCAGGTCCTTTTTTGCTTCTGGCATTCGCGGCTTTTGAGTCTCTGCTATACGCACCGGGGCCGCAATATCGGAATAATGGTTTCAAAATCGTTTGACGGTGAATGGATTTCGCGTATCGTAACCAAGCTTGGTTACCGCGTATTCAGGGGTTCAGCCAGCAGGGATGGGGCTAAGGCGCTAATCAGCATGCTCAGAAGCAGCGGTGGTGATTTGTCGCTTACTGTCGACGGGCCAACCGGCCCGGTTGAAAGGGTGAAGCCGGGTATTGTTACCCTGGCCTCGCACTCCAACTTACCATTAGTGCCAATCACCTGCGTAGCCGAAAAAGCCTGGCGGCTAAGATCGTGGGATCGATTTATTATCCCCAAGCCGTTCAGTAAACTTACGGTCAGATATGGAAAGATGATTCCGATCCCTGCGAATTTAAGGGAAGATCAACTAAGCGGTATTATTAAGCAAATTGAAGACGGGATAAATCGGATAGGGTAAATTGTTAACAGTATATCGCATATTTTTCATACTCTTTATTGCCGTAAGCTCTCCCTATTTGTTTATCAAGGCGCTCTGGGGCAACCACGGGATAACCGAGAGGTTAGGGTTTATTCCCAAACGGAACTCGCAGGGCCGTCTTTTCTGGTTTCACGCGGCATCTGTTGGGGAACTTAAAATATTATCATCGGTTATTCCTGAACTGCTGAAACTAATTCCAACACTTGAGATCGCCATATCAACATCAACCGCCACCGGCAAGCGCCGTGCAAGAGAATTATTTGGCGAGCGAGCCCTAATCTTTTTACAGCCTCTCGAAATAAGCTCGATAATACTGCGCACGGTTGAAAATCTTCGACCTGAAAAGCTAATCCTTGTGGAAACCGAGATTTGGCCGCTGCTGATTACTGTCGCCTCTGAATATGGAGTTGAGGTAGGTATTATCAACGCGCGTTTGAGCGCCAAATCGTTCAATCTCTATAAATGGCTAAAGCCGCTTTTAAAAAAGGTCATGGGCAGATTTCATTTCGTTTTCGCCCAAACTCAAACTGACGCTGACCGGTTCAAAGAGTTGGGAGCGTCAAATCCGCAGGCGGTTGGGAATATTAAATTCGATCAGGTGCTCTCAAACGGTGAAACCAAAGCCCCTGCGTTTACTCTTTCGGGCTCCGATAGGCTGGTATTTGTGGCCGGGTCGATCAGAAAAGGCGAGGATACTGTTTTTGCCGATTTGATCTCTGCTGCCGTCGAAAAGAAGTTGCCGGTATTCTTCATTTTAGTTCCTCGTCACATGAATGATGTTGATGAAGTCTGCTCTCATTTAAAAAACAGAAAAATTAACTATAAGTTATGGTCCGAAACAAAAGGACGTGCAGTTGATCCCGATTCGGTTCTGGTAGTCAATACTATGGGCGAGTTAGCCAGCTTCTACCTTGCCGCCGACCTCACTTTCGTAGGAGGATCACTGGTCCCGATTGGCGGGCACGATCCCGCCGAACCTGCGGCCTTGGGCAAGCCGGTCCTCTTTGGCCCGCACATGGAAAACGCTCAAGCCGCGGCCGATCTACTGATCAAATCAGGCGGCGCTCAGATCGTATTAGACGGAAATGATCTGCTTGGCGCTCTCGTAAAGGCAACAACTGATCGTCCCAATCTTGCCTTGAAAGGTCAACAAGCACGCCAGGCAATCTTGAGCATGGCCGGGATTTCGAAAAAGATCGCTGAAATGCTTGTTGGAGATTCCCGGTGAGAGCGCTCCTCCTTCTCCCCTTATCCGCGATATATTATATAATCTATATTATCTGGAATATTTACTGGCAAAAGAAGAAGTCGGTTAAGATAAACGCAAACGTAATTTCAATCGGCAATATCACGGTTGGAGGCGCGGGAAAAACATCGATTGCGGGGCATCTGGCTGAAGCGCTTTTGGCTCGCGGCAAAAAGGTGGCCTTGGTTGCCCGAGGTTTTGGCCGTCCGGAGAAAGCTCCCGTAATAGTCTACGGAGGCGAGGAAACCGATTGGCGAAAATGCGGCGACGAACCGGCCATTTTGGCGAGAACTATTAAGGGACTATCCATTTATGTTGATTCCAATAAAACTGAGGCAGCAATTAAAGCAGCGCATGACGGTTTTGAATATATCATCATAGATGATGGTTTCCAGCATCGCAATCTCGCCCGCGTTTACGATATCGTCTGCCTGGACGGCAAAAACCCCTTTGGAAATGGCCTGCTTCTCCCCTCAGGCCGCCTCAGAGAGCCAAAGAAGGCGCTTCGGAGAGCCAACGCGATTATTTTAATCGATCCAGGCTCAAATAGTATCAAATTGCCAACCGCCGTACCCGTATTTCAGGCTCATAAGAAGATTATTGGCATAAAATCGCTAACCGGTGAGCCGGTCGATCTTACAGGCAAGAAAGTAATCGGCTTCTGCGGACTTGGAAATCCAGAGTCGTTTCACAGCAGCCTGGAAACGTATGGATGCCAGATAGCCGAATTTATGCCTTTCCCCGACCATCATATCTATGATGAAGGCGATATTTTTGAAATATCCAAAAGAGTTTGTCTATCAGAGGCTGTAGGAGCGGTTACAACCCTGAAAGACCTTGTGAAACTGGAACAACTCTGGCCCGCCGATATCTCTCTCCATTATCTTGAGATCGTAATTGAACTTGATAATGAGTCCGAATTTTATAAATTACTTGGATTATGACAAACGATTATGATGTACTGGTAATAGGCTCCGGAATTGGCGGCCTCTATTTTGCCCTTAAGGCGGCTAAATTTGGCAAGGTTGCTGTAGTTACCAAAAAAGAACGTTGGGACGCTGCCACCAATCTTGCCCAGGGCGGGATCGCCTCCGTAATGTCAAAAACCGATAGCTATGCAGCGCATATTAAGGATACGCTCGAAGCCGGAGCCGGGCTTTGCCATCAAGATATAGTAGAGAAGGTTGTTAAGGCCGGCCCGGAATGTATCGATGAACTAACCCAAATCGGAGTTGAATTTTCCGGAGCGCCGGATAAGCATGATTACGATTTGGGCCGCGAGGGAGGCCATTCCGCCAACCGCGTAGTCCACGCCGCCGATTTCACCGGGCGGGCGATCGAGCAAGCGCTTATCCGCGCCACCAGAGCGCATCCCAATATCGATATATTCGAGCATCACTACTCTATCGATCTTATCACCCAGCATCACCTGAAAAATGAGAGTAGTTATAGCGCAAAACCGATCTGCTATGGCTCCTACGTATTCGATAGCCAACAATGCAGAGTAGAAATCTTTCGCTCTAAGATTACGCTTCTGGCCACAGGCGGCGGCGGGCGAATCTATGCGCATACCACCAATCCTGATATTGCCACTGGCGACGGTATCGCCATGGCCTACCGGGCCGGAGCGAGGATTGGGAACCTGGAGTTCGTGCAGTTTCATCCGACAACGCTTTATCACCCGAAATCAGATTCATTCCTGATCTCCGAGGCTGTTCGCGGTGAGGGCGGACGGTTGATCCTCAAATCCGGCGAGCCGTTTATGAAAAAATACCATCCCATGATGGAACTGGCCCCTCGCGATATCGTTGCTCGCGCCATAGACTCCGAGCTAAAACGAACCGGCGACCAGTGTGTATATCTCGATGTCACTCATCTTGGCCGCGAATTTCTGAAAAAGCGTTTCCCAACCATCTATAAAAAATGCCTGGAGCTGGGGATTGATATCTCGCGCGATCCGATCCCGGTGGTGCCCGCCGCTCACTATTTCTGCGGTGGAGTTGTTACTGACGAGTTTGGTAAAACCGATATCGAAAACCTTTACGCTTGCGGCGAGGTGGCTATGACCGGTATGCACGGAGCCAACCGTCTGGCCTCGAATTCACTATTGGAGGCGGTGGCCTTTGCTAATTTTGCCTCGCAGTGCGTGGGAGTGGATCTTTCGCAACCGATGGAGATGCCTGAGATTCCCGCCTGGGATGAGTCGGGCGTATTCGATTCCGAGGAATGGGTTATCATTTCGCACGATAGAAGCACCTTGACCAGGATGATGTGGGATTATGTTGGTATCGTCCGCTCGAATAACCGTTTGCGGAAAGCGTGGGAGCGATGTCATCTGATGATCCGCGATATTCGCGAATTCTACCGCAAGAATCCGGTTCGCCCTGTCGTGGTAGAGCTTCGTTACATGGCAACGGTAGCTCAGCTTCTGATTGAATCGGCTCCGGCGCGCAAAGAATCGCGCGGGTTGCTTTATGATATCGCCTTCCCCACACAGGA
>DOTU01000291.1:585-4176 GCA_003520965.1 Candidatus Zixiibacteriota bacterium | reverse complement strand
TTTATGCCCTTGTGGCGGTGATTCTGATCAAGTAAGATGGAGGATATTGCCAAATCCTTAGATCTTAACTGGGCGCTGATTATAACTCAAATCCTTGGGTTTATCATTGCGCTTTGGATATTGAAAGCTTTTGCCTGGAAACCGCTTTTGGGAATGCTTGAGGCCCGCAAGAAAAAGATTACGGGTGATCTCAACGATGCCGAGAAGATCAAAGCCGATGCCGGTAAGCTTCTTGATGAGTACCGGGCCAAGCTTCGTGAGATAGACGCCGAAGCCAGAACCAAAATTCAGGAGGCGGTTGGCGAGGCCAGCCGAATTTCGGCTGAGATTAAAGAAAGCGCCCGCGAGGAATCCAAGCAGATTATCGCCCGTTCCCGCGAGGAGTTAGCGCGAGATATCGCCAAGGCCCGAGTGCAGCTTCGCGATGAGATTGCCACTATGGCGGTCAGGGCTGCTGAGAAGATCATCTCAACTCATCTCAATGAGGCCGAACAGCGTCGATTGCTCGATGACTTCCTTAAGGAGGTTGACCAGGCTTGAGAGAAACCCGCGTCGCACATCGATATGCCCATGCGCTGTTCCAGGTTGCCATTAACAGGGAAATAGTCGATATGATGGCCTCAGAGCTTTTTCAGCTTCGTTCCTTTGCTGAAAAAGACGGGCATTTCCTGCAGTTTCTGGAAGCGCCGCAAATTCTGAGGGAAGATAAAGCGAAACTTATAAAAACGCTTTTTGCTACTCGCTTATCGCAGCCTATGGTTTCGTTTATCCTTTTGCTTATCGAGAAGAACAGGATTGAGTTTTTAGCCGAAATCGCCCGGGAATTCGAAGAGCTTTTAGAGAATTACCGGGATATTATTAAGGCGCGGGTTACAACGGCTGTACCGGTGGATGACAAATTCAAAGAGTTGTTGCGAATCAAGCTTGAGCGGCTTACCGGTAAAAAGATTGAGGTCATTCATAGAATTGACAGGGAAATTATTGGCGGGATAGTTGTTCAACTGAATTTCAAAGTCATCGATCGCTCGGTAAGATACGAGTTGGAATCGTTAAGGCATGACCTTATGTCATTAAAGGTATATTAAAGGGGAATTATTATGGCGTTTCGACCCGAAGAGGTTAGTTCGATTCTCCAACAGGAAATAGAGAAGTATTCAACCAAAATCGAGATGCAATCGGTGGGAACGATTCTCCAGGTGGGCGATGGTATCGCTCGCATCTGGGGGCTTGAGGACGCCATGCAATCGGAGCTTCTGCAGTTTCCAAACGATATCATCGGGATTGTATTAAATTTGGAGGAAGATTCCGTCGCCGCCGCTATTTTCGGCGACGATACAAATATTAAAGAAGGCGATACGGTCAGGCGCACCGGCGCTGTGGCCAGGGTCCCGGTTGGCGAGGCCTTGGTGGGCCGCGTTGTCAACGCCCTGGGTCATCCGCTCGATGGCAAAGGGCCGATTGTAACGGATAAATATCGCCCGATTGAGGCCAATGCGCCCAACGTGGTTTCCCGTCAACCGGTTAAAGAGCCTGTACAGACCGGATTAAAAGCCGTCGATTCAATGATCCCAATCGGACGCGGGCAGAGAGAATTAATCATAGGCGATCGTCAAACCGGAAAGACGGCGCTTGCGCTCGATACAATAATCAATCAGCGTGATTCCGATATTTTCTGCATCTATGTGGCTATCGGCCAGAAATCATCGACTGTGGCCCAAGTAATTGAGACCCTCACTAAACATGGCGCGATGAAAAATACGACTGTAGTGGTTGCCGCCGCTGACGATCCCGCGCCGCTGCAGTTTATTGCCCCCTATGCTGGTTGCGCGATAGGTGAGGAATATCTTTACACTGGTCGGCACTCACTGTGTATATATGACGATCTTTCCAAGCATGCCCAGGCTTACAGGCAACTTGCGCTTCTGGTACGCCGTCCTCCGGGACGAGAAGCCTATCCGGGCGACGTATTCTATCTGCATTCCCGTCTCTTGGAGCGAGCCGCCAAGCTCTCTGAGAAGAACGGATCGGGCTCCCTGACTGCGCTTCCGATCATCGAAACGCAGGCCGGTGACGTATCTGCTTATATTCCGACCAACGTAATTTCAATCACTGATGGGCAGATTTATCTTGAGGCCGATCTCTTTTATTCCGGCGTCAGGCCCGCAATCAATGTCGGTATCTCAGTTTCTCGCGTGGGTGCCAGCGCTCAGACCAAGGCGATGAAAAAAGTCGCTGGACGATTGAGGCTTGATCTTGCTCAATATCGTGAGCTGGCCGCATTTGCCCAATTCGGCTCCGATCTCGATGAAGCCACTCAAAGGCAGCTTACTCGCGGCTCCAGAATCGTTGAAATCCTGAAGCAGGGGCAGTATATCCCCATGCCGATTGAAAAACAGGTGGTGATTATTTGGGTGGCGGTTAATGGTTATCTCGATGATCTCCCGATTGATGTTTGCCGTAAATTTGAAGAGGAATTTCATATCTATATCAAAGAACAATATCCTGATATATTCCATGAGATTTCAACGAAAAAAGAGATGACCGATGCTATAACTGCCAAATTAAAAGAAGCGACTCTGAAATTTAAGGAAGAGTTCAAGGCCAGGATATAGTTAATGCCGTCACTTCGCGATATCAAACGCCGCATTAAGTCGGTTCAGAATACCCAGCAGATCACCAAGGCCATGGAAATGGTTTCGGCGGTCAAGCTTCGCAAAGCGCAGCAACGTGTCGAGGCGGCCCGTCCGTATGGCCTTAAAATGCAGCAGATGCTCGAATCTGTGGCCGCCGCCGCCGCGGGTTTGAATCATCCGCTATTCGAGGAGCGCGAGGTCAAGACCACGTTACTTGTTGTCTTCTCCTCAGATCGCGGCCTGGCAGGCTCATATAACAGTAATATCATCAGAAACGCTGTCCGCTATCTACATAAGGCACCGCCCGGAAGTGTTAGGATGGGCCTTATTGGTAAAAAAGCGATGGAGTATTTCAAGCGCCGGTCCTATCCAATCGATTTCGCTATCACCGATCTCGGCGGAAATGTCGATCTGGTGAGAACGCGCCGATTGGCGACTGATATCACCAATAAATTTTACAATAGCGAAGTTGACGAGGTCCGCCTGCTCTATACCAGGTTTGTTTCGATAACAAGCTATCGTATAACATTGGAAAGATTTCTGCCAATTGAAAAACCCGCCGGTGCAGGTGATCAGGCGGTTAGTGACTACATTTTCGAGCCTAACGCCGATGGTATCTTCTCGAATCTCGTACCCCGTTATTGCGTTACAAAAATCCTGCAGGCTATGTTGGAATCGTTTGCCTCGGAGCATGGTTCGCGTATGATCTCGATGAGCAACGCCACCAAGAACGCCAAGGAGATTATCGAAAATCTAACCATTGTGCGCAACAAAGCCAGGCAGTCGTCGATTACCAAAGAGCTTCTCGATATTGTGGGCGGTTCGGAAGCGCTGAAATAAGCGAATCTACTATTTGAAAAAAATAAAATTAGAGATAAGAGGATTTGCAAATGGCTGAAGATAACTGGGGAAAGGTCGTTCAAGTAATCGGACCAACGGTGGACTGTGAATTTACCGC
>DOTU01000291.1:0-218 GCA_003520965.1 Candidatus Zixiibacteriota bacterium | reverse complement strand
GTTCGCTGTATCAGTCTGGCATCTACCGACGGTCTGGTGCGTGGTATGCCGGTACAGGATACCGGCGGCCCGATCACAGTTCCGGTAGGCGATATCACCCTCGGTCGCGTCTTCAATCTTTTGGGCGAACCGATTGACGAACTTGGCCCGGTTACTCCCCAAAAATATTACCCGATTCATCGCTCGGCGCCTCCGCTCAGCGAGCAGGATACCAAGAT
>DOTU01000167.1:18338-20362 GCA_003520965.1 Candidatus Zixiibacteriota bacterium | reverse complement strand
CAGTTTCCATCCAGGTAGATGAGGCTTCATACCACCAATAGGAATCAAGTGCGTGATTATCAGGATTGGGGCGATCAATTTCAGAGGCATCGTAGCTGAATTGAATTGCGTGGAAAAACTCATGGGCCATGGTGACTTTGACAGCTTCGATAGGATAAAGATGATAATACACGTTGCTGATTTCCTGAAAATCGTTTTCGATTTCTATATAGCTTGTAGCTCTAAACCCAACTATGGTATCTGCGGTAGTTTGCCCGTAATATCCGACAACTAAATTTCTTATATAAACATCGTATCGGTCATCTCCGCCATGGCCGAAGTCATGAAGAGGCGTTTGATATCCCATTGAATCGATTTCAACATCCCAGACATGTTCTAAAACATCGGCAACGCGCGTTATATGCCGGGGTATTCCAGACAACGAATCGGTATTAGGTTCGAATACCGCGGAATTTCCCGTTGTAGTGTAATGGATCAAAAAATGCTCAGTGCCAAAGGTATCAGGTAAGTCCGGACGTTCAATCTTAACATCCAAAATTATATCAGGATGAAAATGCTTAAAATTGGCCGCTGCCAAAAAGGCCGGTGTACCACATTTTATTGGAGGCAATTCTGGATTTTGGGGCGGCCCGGGTACTGTGCCTTGAACTTGCGCTACCCAGGACGATATAAACTGAGCGGCCTGTTCCTGTTGAGTTTCAGCAAAAGCGAATGAGGAAAAACTAACAGCAAAAACCAGCGGAACCAGCATATATCGCATCATTTCTCCTCTTTAACTCTCCTCAAATCAATCAGACAGCTATATGGCACTTTCTGAGAACCCATGAGCACTTTTCCCTTGCGGGGCCCGTGGCAATCTGAGCCACCCGTAAAAATCATCCCGTGCTTGCGGGCGAAATTCTTATAACGCTGGACCGCGGCTTTATCGTGAAGCGAATGGTATGCTTCTATTCCGTCGAGACCCATTTCCGCAAAATCGGGGATAAATTCATCGTGCTTGAGAGTTCCCGGATGAGCCATAACCGCCACTCCGCGCACCAGGTGGATGAGGTCAATCCCCTGTTCTGGAGTCAGCACAGGTTTGGGAACGTAGGCGGGCGCATGATATCCGAGATATCTGGCGAATGCCTCGTCATAAGTTTGTACGAACTCCTCACGCACCAGAGCATCGGCTAAATGGGGCCTGCCTACGGCGCTGTTTCCAGCGATAAGCTTTACGGTTTCCATCGAAAGATTTATACCCAGATCATTTAGTTTGGCAACCATCGCCTCGCCACGCTCATACCGTTCCTTGCGGAAAGCCTCGATCTTTCTCACAAACTCAGGGTTCTCGTAATCAATCAGGTATCCCAGAACATGAACATCCATCCCCTTGTAGTAGCAGGACAGCTCCACTCCAGGCAGCACCTCAAGCCTTTCTTCCTCGATTAAGGCATGAGCGACCTTAAAACCGTCGACGGTATCGTGATCCGTCATGGCGATAGCCGCAAGCCCGGCTCGCATAGCATAATCGACAACCTCGGCCGGCGTGAAAAGGCCGTCGGAGGCGTTACTGTGAATATGAAGATCAATATATTCTTTTTTCATCCAAGCTTCGATTCTACAATTTGCTCTGTTTTATTAAATAATTCCTGGGCTTTGGCCAGGGTTGTCTGTGAACTTTTGGCCAATTCGTTTCGCTTACCTTCATCCTCCAAACCAGGAAGATTGATGCGGACATTCATATTGGCTCCTTTGACCGCCGAGATCGCCATGAGGTTGGCTACTCCGACATCCGAGATCGAATTGACATTACCCTTTTCAGCAATAACCGGCAGATGCTCCATTACTGCCACGGTTTTTTCCATGACTTCCAGCGGAATCGATGTGGCGGTCAGGGTTGCCTCCTGGATTTTGGTATTACGCTGAGCAATCTCAAACTCGGTATATTTGGGCATACGCCTCGCTGCCAGTACCTGGTCGAACCCCTGGGCATCCTTTTCAATCAGGAATATCAATTCCTGACGCAGGGCTTGAACCTTCTT
>DOTU01000167.1:16578-17984 GCA_003520965.1 Candidatus Zixiibacteriota bacterium | reverse complement strand
GCCAGGGCCGAGACCGAACCGCCACCGGGAGTAGGGGTATTGGCAGCGACTGTATCGACAAAGGTTTTCATTCCCGACTTTGCGGAAAGCTCCGGAGATTTAAGCTTGTATTCCAAAATCTGAGCCGTTTTGAAATTTTCAAGTCCAAGATAAAAATCGGCCACGTCAACTAAAGCCTGCATGGGAGTCAGACCAATTATCTCTGACGATAACAACGGCACTCCATAGCGACGAGCTTCCGATTTGATCATCTCGTAGGCCCTGAAAATCGGAGTCTTCTCGAAATTGACAAGGTTCATCGAAACCTGCACCAACTGGCGCTCCTTAATCTCAAAACCTAACGCCTTTACATACCGCAGGCCACCATCGCCGAATCTGATCGCCTTGGCGATATCTTTGGCGATCTTGAGGTTCGTTGTCCCCAGGTAAACGTTGAACGCAACGAGATACGGCCTGGCACCAATCGCAGTCGCGCCTGCGGTGGGATGGGTTTGGCAAGGTCCGAAATCTGGTTTGCGCTCGGGGTCCGTACCGATTGAGGCTTTGATCCCCTCATATTGTCCTCGCCTGACCTCGGCCAGATTCTCCCTATCGGGCCGCGTGGCGGCGGCTTCATAAAGATAGATTGGAATGCCAAGAGTATCCGCTACCTTTTTACCAAGTCTTTTAGCCAATTCCACGCATTCTTCGATTGTTACTCCGGAAACCGGGATAAAAGGCACAACATCGGTGGCTCCCATTCGGGGATGCTCGCCCTGATGTTTTTCCATATCGATAAGTTCCGTGGCCTTGACCATCGCCTTATAAGCTGCCTCCAAAACCGGCTCAGGCTCTCCAACAAAGGTAATGACTGCACGGTTATGGTCCTTATCCATCTCCTGATCTAACATCTGAACACCTTGAACAGATTCGATTTCGCCAACAATGGCCGCTATTTTCTGCGGGTCTCGTCCTTCCGAAAAATTAGGAACACATTCAACAAGTTTCGACATCCTACTTTCCATTCCCTTCTAACAAATTATCTTTGATGGCCACCGCCAGAAGCGGGACCATAATTTCATGATGCCCGGTAAAATTAAATCCTTTACCGCTCTGGGCCACCGGCCTCCCCGTCACGTTAACATTGGGCCGATAATGCTGAATCATATCGAAATTTACCGCTGTAAAATCATTCACATCACCCGTGATATTGCGGGCTACCGTCAGGGCTTTCAGGAAAACCTCCGGCAATATCACCGCCGAACCGATATTTAATACTACTCCTCCGGAAAGCCGCTTTACCGATTCGCATAATATAAGGAAATCATCGTGAGAGAGCTTGCCAAAGATGGCGCCGTCGTAGCCCGGATGCTGGCAGATTGTATCGGTTCCAATGGCGACATGGATTGTAACCGGTATTCCCGCCG
>DOTU01000167.1:0-16340 GCA_003520965.1 Candidatus Zixiibacteriota bacterium | reverse complement strand
CCGCCGTATAACAGGTATTCAGAACTGAATGCTTGGCAAATTTTGCTTTTTGCTCATAGATGAATTTCCCTATTCCCTCTCCTAAGCCTAAGCCGCCGCTGTTCGCTGCATTTACGGCTTTAAACATGAGTTTGGGAGTCTCTTCAACCATTCCAAATGAGCCATTGATTAAACCATCTGCCACTTCCTCAGAAGTTCGCCCCTGGAAAGCCATTTCCAGATCGTGAATCGCGAATGCGCCATTTACTGCCAGATGCGTTATCAGTCCGTTATCGATAAGGTCAATCAGGATATCAGATAGGCCAACCTTTATCGGATGTGCCCCCATCATCCAAATGATTGCCTTTCCCGATCGTTTGGCCTCTGCGATTTGCCTGGCCACATAGAGCAGGTCCTTGGCTTTTAGATAATCAGGAAGCTTTTTTGTAAAGTCCGAAACGGAATCCTTAGGCACGCATGGACTCGCCAGCCGGGAAATATCGGCCTTAGTTTCGCGTTCTTCGAACTTTCGGGTTTTAACCCCGGTAAGATCAATTTTTTTGAACTTTCTCATCGAGGATCTTTCCATGTCTATATTTGCTCAACTGGGCGTTTATGGAACCTAGAAAAAAAACTTCGGTTTTCATCATAACAGGCATTTTATATTGATCATCAGTGAGCCAGATTTTGATATTTCCCTTGGCCTTGAAAATTCCTTCGGAGCGCATGACCGGCTGAATTACAATACAATCGAACTTGCCCGCGGGAACCTCGATACGATCTTTTCCCAGCACATTAACTTTTAGCGGATAATTTTTTCGGTCCGAGTGGCTGTCGATCATGACTTCCTTGCCGAGAACAAGCTCCTGGGTTCTAATATAATAAAGACTCGAGAGCGGATCCTGAACGAAGGCAAAAGTTGGGATAGTGTCCTTTCCAGTGATGGCCAGATGATCCCTTTGATTAAAAGTGGTTTCGCGATTGGTCCTGTAGCTTCCTTCACGCAGCTTCTTAGAGAATCGCCTTGAGAACAGGCCGGGTATATCGACATAGGTTTCCACCACATCCCGCACTTTATAGAAAACCGAGATAAAATCGTTGGAATTGGCGGTGGAAACGATTCTGTAACAAGAGTGATTATCCACCTCAGCCATATCTGATATTTCCATAACCGCATTTCCGGCGGAGATGGAGCCATATTTTACGGAAAATTCCAGCCGCTCTCCCACTCCAAACGCCCGATTGGGCACCTTTCTGCTCCACCAGAAAGAATCAACCTGGGCAGAATTATCTGTTACAGCCGGTCTTTCCGAAATTGCCGGTTTCAAAATATCGCTTTTAACGATATTCTCCTCCGCTATGGTATTATCTGCTCCCGGCACAGCAAGCGAATCGCCCGCTGGCGGAAAACTTTCCTCGGGGTTACCTCCTCCAACTAATATTAAAAGCGGTAAAATGAAAAATTGTAAAATTTGAGTCATTAAGAATCCTTCTTAAGGGAGCCGGATAACTCAATTATCCTGTTTACGATCCTCCTTAAAATCTCGTCCAGCTCCAGGAAGGTTTGATTGTAATCGCCAAGGGTGCCGCCGATAGGGTCTTGAATTCTTTCTTGAGATGACGAATACGGTGTTGGAAAAGCTTTCAGCATAAAAGTTTTCTTACCTGCATTCGGAGCTTTTCGTAATACCGTCTCGACATGTTCCGGGGCCATAGCTAAAATAAGATCAGACTGATCGATCAAATCGCGGGTCAATTGTCGCGCTCGATGATTAGATATATCTACGTTCCAATTTCCGGCAGCTTCAATACCATAGGGTGTAGCCATCATCCCGTTCATGGCTCCAATCCCCGCGGATCCGACATGGACTTTTTCAATTCCCCTTTCCTTGAGAATCGATTTTAAAATCCCCTCAGCCATGGGAGAACGACAGGTATTTCCGGTGCAGATAATAAGTATATTAAATTCGGGATTAGTCACGTTTTTCTCCGACGACCTTAAAAATCTCATCGTGCGTAATTGCGCCTTCACGCAAAATCTTGTAAGTCCCACCTTCGATCCTGACTACTGTAGATGGCAGGCCGATCGGGGATAACTCGTAATCGATCTCATAATCAACCATAGCCCGAAGCGCTCCGCTAACATCCTCCAGGCGAGCGGGCGCCAAACGGCCATGAGGATTAGCGCTGGTAGTAGCCAGAGGGGCGCCGACCAGATCAATTATTTTACGCAGGAGATCAGCATCAGGCATTCGCAACCCCAAAGTATTTGCCTCGCCGCTGCAAGGAAAGGAGACCTCCGCGGTTAAGACCAGCGTTAAGGGTCCTGGCCAGAATTCCTTCATTAACTGGTTTGCCAGGCGACTGCGCCTCACTTGCAGAAGCTCCAACTGACTTTCGCTTGAAATGAGAACTGCCAGGGGATTGCGGTCAACTATACCTTTGATTTTGCGGATTTTCGCGATCCCTTCAACGGAGTCGAATCGACATCCCAAACCGATTACCGTATCGGTGGGGAAAATAGCAACACAATCACCCTTGAAGTAATTCGCATAGACTTTTAAATCCGGGTCGTTATTCACGATACATTTCCTTCCGGCCGAAACTATTTCCTTACTCTCACCAACCAGGCTTGAGTGAAACCCATTCCATTTACCTTCTGAAGTAGGGCTTCGGCTTCCTCAAAAGTTGTAATCCTGCCCACGCAGACCTTATAATAAGGAGCTTGATAATCTACTCTTATCTCCTCCTGAAAACGCGAGGACAGCGAATTCTTAAACTCCTTGGCTTCGGAGCTTGATTTACTGGCAAAAACCTGAACCGAAAAATACTCTCTGCTTTGTTTTGCTGTCGATGGTTTTTGGGCCGGCAACAGAATGCCATCACTTCCGCCGCTCTTTTTGAGCTCGGGCACATCGGATGTAATAATTGCATCATCCTGATCTCCCAACGGATTGATCCTGGCCTCCCCAAACGTCCGCTTATCGGCGTTCACTCCCGGTTTCGATCGCCGGGCAGGTCCGCCGCAAGCAAACAACAAAAAGACCGAAAACAATACAGTGATTTTAAAGATACTTCTCATACCTGGTATCGGCTCCCAATTTTGCCAATAGCTCTTTTAATTCGCCCACTCTGGTTTTATGAGCTACCATAACAATCTCGCCTGCCCTGACTATTACCAGATCGCTAACACCCAGCCCCACAATGATTCCAGCGTCGTCATTGACAACCGTGTTCTCATAGCTGTTATCGAGCAGTACATCGCCTACAGCCACATTGTTGAACCGATCGCGTTCACGAATACGATCGAGCGCCAGCCAGGAACCAACATCGTCCCACTTTATCTCGCCTTTCATTGTCAGTACATTGGGAGCATTTTCCAAAACGGCGAAATCTATTGAAATACTGATGCTATCGCAATAAAGTTTCTCCCGGGCTGATTTCTCATCAGATTTACCGAGGCTTTTGACATAGAGCTTGATGCACTCATAAACTCCAGGCACGAATCGTTCAATTGATTCCAGAATGGTATCCGCCCGCCAGACGAAGATACCGGAATTCCAGAGATGACAACGATCCAGATAATATTCCTGGGCTTTGGTTGGATTTGGCTTTTCCTTGAACTGTTTAACATGGTAAAAATCGATACCACTGCTATTGACGACCTTTTCGCCCAATTCAATATAGCCATAAGCCGTTTCGGCTCGAGTAGGAACAACTCCAATCGTAATCAGATTTTTCTCTCTCGCCGACTGTTCCGCCCCTGCCCGCAAAAGAGAAATGAGCTTCTCGGTGGGGTGAACGAGATGATCTGAGGACAGAATCACCATCGTCGCATCAGGATCTTTGTGCTTTAAATAGGCTGCCGCCCAGCCGATCGCCAGACATGTATTGCGACCTTCAGGCTCGAGCAAGAGGTTATCGTCGGTGAGGCCCGGAACGGCTGTGAGAATTTTTTCTCGCAGGTGCTGCCCAGTCACCACCAAAATTTGTTCGCGGGGAATGAAACCATTCAAACGCTCCACAGTTTCCAAAATCATGGTTTTGCTGGATGTTAATTTCAGGAGCTGCTTGGGGTTATCCTGGCGGGATAACGGCCAGAATCTTTCCCCTCGCCCCCCCGCCAATATTACGCCGTAAATCATGCCCGCCCCTTTCCGATTTTATTATAAACAGGCTCAGATTTTTGGGTGAATAGGTATCTTTTGATTTTCTTGGTTGAGGTTTTTTCAAACTCCTCTTCCCTGATCTTAATATACTTTACTTTCTTAAACTCCGCCAGACCGGAGCTCAAGCGAAAAACCTCGGCTTTTATCGTCTTCTCAATCTCATCGGTGGTGAAATTCTTCCCGGTCTCGCTGCCAAGGCTGTTAAAATACTCATAATCGGGTACAATAATGGCCTCGATCTCCTCTCCGCGAATTCCCTCCAAAGGCCGTCCTAATACCAACGATTCCATAATATAGACTGACTTATTGAGCTCACCCTCGATTTCCTCAGGATAAACATTTTTACCCGCTGGGGTTACGATTACATTCTTGACCCTTCCGGCAATATAGAAATAACCGTCTTCATCTATCCAACCGGAATCGCCGGTGTACAGCCAACCGCCTTTTAAGACCTCCGATGTCGCCTCAGGATTATTGTAATATCCTTTCATCACCATCGGCCCACGAGCAATTATCTGGCCGATACCTCGGCTATCGGGATCGACAATCTTCAGCTCAACTCCGGGAATCGCTAAACCGATTGACGCATCCTTGTTCTTGGAATCGACCGGGTTAATTGTTAAGACCGGGGCCGATTCACTCAATCCATATCCCTGAGTAAAGCTAAAACCCAGGAGTTTAAAGGCTTTTGAAACCTCCGGAGGCATCGGAGCTCCACCGGCGATAAGCATTCTCATGGAGGTAAATCCAGCCTTCTCCCTGAGGCCTTTAAAAATCCGCTTACCGGGATTATTCACGAAAGTCGAAGCAAGAAGTTTGCTCAAAACATAAGTGGCCGTAAACATCACCCTTGTAAAAGGCGGTTTTTTGGCGATTGCTTTAAATATCCCATCATGCATCTTTTCAAATAGTAGCGGTACTCCCAATAGGATAGTAGCCTTGTTGGTTTTAATATCCTCGATAATCAGCTTGGAAGCGAGGCCACGAGCATAAACGATGCAGGAGCCCGACGCCAGTGGCGTTAGAAAACCGCAAGTGCATTCGAAAGCATGGTGAATAGGCAAAACCGATAGGAATGTGTCCTGCTCCTCAATAGCAACCAAATCTGTCATACCGTCGATATCAGAGACTATATTTTCATGAGTCAGGAGCACTCCTTTAGCCTGACCGGTAGTACCGGAGGTGTAAAGGATAGAGGCAATATCTGATGTTTTAACAACGGGAAGCTTTGTTTGATACTTTTTCCCAAGTTCCTCAAATTCCTGGAGGGAAGTAGCTTTGGAGTCTGGTTCAATGTCATCCATGCAGATTACTAATTTTAGGCCTGGAAGATCATCGAGGATTGGTTCGAAATCCGCGAGAAATGACTTTGAAACCACAAGCATTTTTGCGCCGGACGATTGGACAATATAACTCCATGAAGTTATTTTAAGAAGCGCGTCAAGGGGTACATTGATTCCCCCGGCCAGCAATACTCCCATATATGCTGCGCCCCATTCGGGACGGTTTGCTGACAGAATTGCGACTTTCTCCCCCTTTTTCAGACCGGAGGCAAGAAGCCCTTTGGCGATATTCTCGGCTTTATCGGCAAACTCGGCGAATGTCATTCCCACAAAGCTTCCATCTTGAAAGCTTTTCATGAAAATCTTCTGTCCGTAAAGATTGCGGCTTTGCGCAAGAACTTCAGTAAGGCTCTTGCCCTTAATCGGGGCTTTATTCAAAGGTGCTCCTTTCATCTAAAAAGCTTTGAAATATATAACTAATGGGGATTTATGGCAAGTTTGATTATAGAGACAAAAATGATAGCCTAAGCTCGATAAGTTAAAAACCGGAAACGGGCAGATAGCTTCTGTTCGTAGTTTATATTTAATCTTCCGTAATAATCCATGTTTTTCTTATTAAATGTATATGAACCTCATAAAAACGAGCCGATCGGATAAGCCAGGTAATTCTATCATCTCCTTTTTCCCTTGATAATGGGAAGGTATTCGGTTAATATTAACACTTTATGATTATAAAGGTTTACGGAAAACCGATCGAGTTTTATCTAAAGTAATAATGTATTGGGTATGGACTGATTATGGAGATTAAAAGAGAAAGAACTACCTTCACTACCGGCGAGGGGTTGGAGCCGCTTGAACCTATCGATCTTAATAAAATAAGCGATTTCGATGAAGCCCTGGCCGCCATGGAGAAAACGTCTTTCAGCGGAAGGCAGCTTGGGGAGGCCGCCGGAATATTAACTGATGTATTCACAGATCCCAACGATTTTACAGTGCTGACATTGAGTGGCGCGATGAGCGTTGCCAAACAAGGATTAATATTCTGCGAACTGATTGATCGTGGTTATGTTGACGCTATTGTCTCAACTGGAGCGCTGGTCACCCACGGCCTCACCGAGGGAATGAAGGGAACTCATTTTAAGGCCCCTAAAAAAGATGATACCACCCTTTACGAAGAGGGAATGTGCCGCGTTTATGACACTGTGGAGCTTGAGGTTTCATTTGAGCATACGCAAAAAACGATTGCCAAATATTATGAGAGGCTGATTCCAGCGCTCGACGGCAAGACTCCTCCCACCGGTTCAGCGGAGTTTTTCAGACGATTGGGTGAGCTTCTCACCGAGCTTTATCCTCAACAAAGAGGCCTTTTAGCATCAGCATATAGGGCTAACATTCCGCTCTATGTTCCGGCATTCACAGATAGTGAACTCAGCCTTGATATTCTGATGAAAGCTTTGCGTAGTAGCGATAACTTTATGAAAAAACCATTTACCGATATGATCGTACCGCCATTCAATACCTTTGTCGATGTCTTTGATTTTGCCAGGCGTGTTTACAATCATAAGGGATCATTGAGCATCTTTACTATCGGCGGTGGAGTCCCCCGCAATTGGGGCCAGCAGATTACACCGTTTTTCGATATTATGTATCTTGAAGGCTTACCCGTTGAGCCTAAAAAATACTCACGAGGTGTGCGCATCTGCCCTGAACCGGATCATTGGGGAGGGCTCTCAGGCTGCTCTTATCGGGAGGGTATCTCCTGGGCAAAGTTCGTGCCAGAATCGGAGGGCGGGCGATATGCTGAAGTTAGAGACGATGCAACATCGGTATTGGCGTTTTTGATAAAAGGCGTTATACAAAGAATCGAAAAACGCGCCAGGTAAACAATGATTTGATCGCGTTGGACGTGAGTGGCAAAACTGCTGATTCAGGTCATGGAAAGTTGTTGTAGATGAGAATCGCCTATTTTACTGAAGTCTTACCCCCATTTGTCGATGGCGTGACACATACTCTTTCGCATTTAAAAACATCTCTGGCGGATGAGGGGCATGATTTTATCTTCCTCTCTCCGACTGTGCCCGAAATCGACGGCTGGAAAAATAAAGTTGTCCCTGTAATTTCTATTCCATTCCCGCTTTACACTAAATATCGTATGGGACTTCCCGCATTCCACGACATTAAATCAACTCTCGATAAATTCAAACCCGATATCGTACACATTGTCAGCCCCTTTTTCATGGGCATGGCAGCTTACAATTACGCTAAGGGAATCGGTATCCCGGCAGTAAATTCTTATCATACGAGATTCGTATCGTATCTAAAATATTACGGTTTCAGTAAGATTGAATGGTTTGGATGGGACTATTTGCGCTGGTTTTACAATAAAGCCGCAAGAACCTTCGTACCATCGACCGCTACAATAAATGAATTGGAAGAACATGGCTTCAAAAGGCTCTCTCTTTGGCAGCGCGGAATAGATACTTCAAAATTCTCCCCTCTTTTTGCCGATCGTGGCCTGCATGATCATTGGTCACCTGGCGGCAGCCCGATAGCCCTTTATACAGGGCGGCTGGTACGCGAGAAAGATATTGAGACGCTTATTCAGGCCTACAAGATACTGGAATCCAGAAGAGTCGATTTCAAATTGGTCTTTGTGGGCAGCGGGCCACTTAAAGAAGAATTAGCCGCAGCCCTGCCAAATGCGATTTTGGCCGGGTTTATGAAAGGTGACGAGCTTTCCCGCGCCTATGCCTCGGCGGATTTATTCGTATTTCCGTCGACCACAGAATCGTTTGGTAACGTGGTTTTAGAAGCACAAGCCTCCGGGCTGCCGTGCATAGTGGCTGCTGAAGGCGGCGTAATGGACCTGGTTCAGGACGGCCAGAATGGATTTCTGACTCAGCCAAAGAACGTTGAAAATTTGGCAGCCAAAATGGAGATCCTCTTAACAAATGAAATTCTACGGAACTCATTTTCCATAAAAGCGCAAGAGTATGCTAGCCAAAAAAGCTGGAAAGAAGTCAACCGGTCCTTGTTTCGTGGATATGAGGAATTAATTAATAATAAGGGTATGGAAAACGAGGAAGATAGTTTAACCCTCGTTCCAGAGCAGACTCTTTTCGGTACGCCGAAAGCTTAATCCTGTAAAATGAGCTTTAACCATTTCGGAAGTAGAATGAGGTTTTAGCTTGCCGCATAAAATTCTTACCGATAGCCACCAACCTGCCTCTGGACCCATATTGAATTTTCCAACAGGTAATGGTAACAAGAAAATAGCGTTCTTGCTTAGACAAAATCCTGCTGGTGTGGGCGGTGTTCAAAGATTGGGTACTATCCTAACCGAGGGACTTTCTCGCTATTATGATATTGAGAGGGTCATCTGGAAAGGGCCCGACTGGGGAATGCCGCTGGCTTTTCCGCTATTCTATTATAAGTCTATTAAAAGCGATGCCAGGCTTGTTCATTGCGATGATGCTTTCACCTGCCTTATTGGGGGCAAGATTCGGACTGCTTCAGGTAAAAAGGTAGTGGGAGCAGTACATGGCCTTGATCTTATACTTCCGATACCCTGGTATCAAAAATCGCTCTGTTTTGCCCTGCAGAAACTCGATAAAATAACGACTATCAGTAGAGCTACCGCCGAACAAATCAAAAAACGAGGGGTCGATCCTTCGAAAATCGAGATTATTCCTCCGGCCGCTGAAATGTCACCGCTTGTATTTAAAAAAGATGATGATTTATATCGTTATTGGGAACACAAGATTGGCCTCGACCTGAGGCAAAAGAAAGTGCTTATCAGCATCGGCCGGCCGGTTAAGCGAAAGGGGTTCGATCGATTTATCAGTGATCTCTTCCCTCACCTGCCCGACGATTATGTTTATATTGTGGCCGGCCCTGCGCAAAAAACTCCTAGTTGGCTAAAATCGCTTAAGCCATTTTTAAATGAAAAGTTTTATTATAGTCTTCTTCTGGCCTCAGGCTCTTACAGTATGCATGACGATCTTGTACGCCTAAGTGCCCATCCGCGCGTTTACTATCTCAATGGTATTTCCGGTGAACCGCGCGATCGCCTGTATTCGGTGGCAGATCTATTTATCATGCCTAACCGAACCGTTGAAGGTGATATGGAAGGGTTTGGCCTCGTCGCGCTCGAAGCCGCAGTTCGAGGAGTGCCGGTGGTCGCTTCTGGTATCGAGGGTATAGTTGATGCTGTGTTCGATGGTGAAAACGGTTACTGCGTACCCGAAGGTGACAATGGAGCAATGCTCGGGATAATCATGGCGCTCGCCGAAGATCCCCTGAAGCTTGCAGCATTAAGCCGTAAGGCAGTTGAATTTACTCAGTATAGATTTTCGCCAGAGCGGATATTTGCAAGTTATCGCAAGCTTTTCGACACGCTATTAAGCAATTCAGAGTAGAAAGAGCCTGCATAAAGCAGTTCGTTATGACTCAAATGCCTACACAATCTTCCTTTAGTAATTCTAATCTACATAAGATTTTTCGATCTCTTGCGATTATCATCCCTTTGGCAATTGCTGGAAATATCATCTATATTCTCATTACCAGCAAACCGCATATTTTGAAGGATTTAATTGTTGTTCACTTCGGATATCTTCTTTTGGCTGTATTTTTGGCGTTAGTCCCCTGGTTTACCCACGCGGCCCGGCTTCTTTTATGGAGCCAGGCTTTTAAAAAGGGGATAACGCCGATACAGGCGATAAAAACCGCAGTCGTCACCGATCTTGGTAGTGGTATAACACCTTCATCCACGGGCGGCGGCTATTTCAAGCTCGCCTTTCTAATCAGATACGGTTTTGATCCAGGAGAAGCAACCCTGCTGACATTTTTGGGCACCATTGAAGATGCCCTATTTTTCGCGGTGACACTGCCCGTAGCGATAATACTTTGCCACGCTTGGAGCAATCCTATGGTCAATACCGCAACCTCGAATCTTGTTTCTCACTGGCCAGTGGTAGTTGTAGTAGCATTAATTTTAGCGGTGATTTATTTTGTTTTTATCAGAAAAAAGAATTATAGTAGTTTCGATAAGCAGGAAAGCAATTTAAAACGCCCGGTATTTGTTGAACGTATCCGGTTGCTTATTCATAAGTATGAAAATCAATTTTTGTCGGCGCTCACATTCGTTGTGAAAAATGGCAAGAGCACTTTTGGGATATGCACTTTGCTTTCGGGATTGGGATGGTGTTGCAGATACGGCGCAATTAGCGCCCTTGTCCTTGGTCTGGGATTAAAAGCGGATTTTGTGTTATTTTTCCTGCTTCAATGGGTGATCTTTACCACGATGATCTTAATTCCCACCCCTGGGGCGGTAGGCGGAGCTGAGGTTACTTTCGCGCTGGTTTTCACGAATATCGTGCCATCAGCCGTTCTGCCCATCCTGGTAGGTGCCTGGCGATTTGTCACCTTTTATATGCTAATTGCAATCGGAGCGATTTTTATGGCCATAACCGGAGCCGGGCCAACCGTTTCACGAATTAATGGCAAAGATCAGAAAATCTTCAAGGAGGTCAAGGCTTGAAAATTTGTATAATCGGAACGGGATATGTTGGCCTTGTTGCCGGAGCCGGCCTGGCTGATTTCGGAAATGATGTCGTATGCTACGATAAAGATACTCAAAAGATCGAGTTTCTCATTAACGGTGGCGTGCCGATATATGAAATCGGTCTTTCCGATATCATGAAACGCAATATTGTTAAGGGGCGCCTTACCTTCAGTGCGAATTTAAGGAGTGCAGTTAGCGAAAGCCGGGTCATATTTTTAGCGGTCGGGACTCCAGAGGGAAATAATGGCGAACCTGACTTAAGCGACATGTTCGAGATCAGCGATAGCCTGGGGAAATTAATCTCCGAATATAAGGTAATTGCTATAAAATCTACTGTTCCGGTAGGCACGCATCTCTTGGTGCGCCAGAGAATTTTGGCCAAAGCCAACGCGCCCTTTGATGTCGTCTCCAACCCTGAGTTTTTGCGCGAAGGATCGGCGGTTCAGGATTTTCTTCTACCCAATAGGATTATCCTCGGTGTCCCCTCAACTGCGGCCGCGGAGATTATGCGAGAGGTTTACCGCGGGCTTTATCTTAACGAAACTCCTATGGTCATGACGGACAATATTACGGCAGAATTAATTAAATACAGTGCCAACTGCTTTCTAGCGACTAAAATTTCATTTATCAATGAGATTGCCCGGGTGTGCGATCATTTTGGGGCTGACGTGGTCACTGTGGCCAAGGCAATCGGCATGGATGGTCGGATCGGCCCCAAATTTTTGCATCCATCGCCGGGATATGGCGGCTCCTGCCTGGTTAAGGATGTGGCGGGCTTGATCTCGATTGCCAGCAAAGCCGGGCTGGAACTTGAAATTCCCAAAGCTGTGCAGAAGGTAAATAACGGCCAACGCGAGCTGGTTATCACCAAAATTAAGGCATTGCTTGGTGAAATAAGAGGAAAGCGCCTGGCTGTATTGGGGCTATCGTTTAAAAGCAGTACAGATGATATCCGCAACTCCCCCAGTCTCCATGTGGTGGAGCGGCTCCTTTCCGAGGGCGGTCGAGTAACCGGTTATGACCCGGCGTCAATGGATAATTTCAAGAAGCATTTTCCCGACATTGAATATACCAAAAACCCTTACGAAGCGTGCAGGAATGCTGATATTGCCATTTTCATGACCGAGTGGAACGAATTTCGAGAACTTGATTTGATGGCCTTAAGAAAGATCATGAGAGGCGATGCCTTACTTGATCCTCGAAATATCTATCTGCCCGAATTGGCCCGTAAGGCGGGATTCAGATACGCCGGATTCGGCAGAAATTAGGGCATGATCGTTCTTGGAAACAAGGACCTCTTGGAGAGTAAATTAGCTGTTATCTTAAATAGCAGCCAATCGAAAACACCCTGCGCAAATGACACCTGGATTAAACAAACGGCTCTGGCCATCCCTCAATTAATAAATTCCGGATATACACTTATTACCAGTACCGGCATATCACCCTGGGAGTTGATGGTCTACCTGATTTCTGTTTCGGGAGGAAACCAAATCATCATTTACGTAGTTTTCGATGGCGAGAATATTGAAACCGTATTTGAAAGGGTAACCCGAGATTTCAATTTGGACTCTCAAAAAACTGCAATGATCTTTATCAAACGTGATGTCAGAGGAAGATCACCCAAGGAAAGTTGGATCGAAAGAGATAGATCGGCCATTTCACTCGCGCAGAAAATCATCCCAATTTCCATCCGGCCCGGAGGCAGGCTGCAAAATCTTATAAGTGATAACGAAGTTAAACCCAAGGTAGTGAGCGATTTTCAAATCGAATATCAAAAGTCCCTGGTAAGCCCCAGGCATTATGATATCAGCCGCATTGTAGATTTCCATGATTTGAGCTATTTGACTCATTGGACCAAAACCTGTCATGGTCCCTGGCCGGGAGAAGCGAGAGCTAACTATTATCAGAGCCTTCTATCATCAATGGAGCGTTACCCCCATCAAGCATTCGATACTTTGAAAAATATAATCACTGAGGGGAAAATTCGGGCTTCTGCCAACAAGATGCGTGAGGGACGAAGGGCAATCGGTTTTACCGAGGCCGATCCAGTCAAGGCCATAAAGAGCCTGATGCGCTGGCGCCCCAAATATGTAAATTGGAATTTTGAACCGTATGGCGTCGCTATTGAAAAAGAGTATGCAATATCGCTGGGCATTCGCCCGGTGATTTACGGAAGGGAACCAGATTATAAATCGCTTTCAGAGCAGGATAAACCTTATTTCCAGAGCCTTGGAAAGGCCAATGTCGATTGGAGCCGGGAACGCGAATGGCGGTTTGTTGGCGATCTTGATTTGAAAAAAGTACTTACCGACCGGATTTTATTTCTTGCTTGGCGAGAACAAGAAGCATTATTATTAAGTTCTGAACATTTTACTCAGGCCAGGGCCTTAAGTGGTGAATAGAATCAATACCTCTACAGGCTAACCTGAACGATAGAAACAAAATTAAGAATCGGATTATTTAATTGACAGCCAACTTGCCGATATGTTAAATATTGTTTTCAAATTCGCCACTTTGATATGGAGGGCGGTTAATAATCCCCCTATTCTTAACCGGAGGAGCCAATAGGTATGAATGAATTAGCTAACTTGATTATCCTTGTCCTTGCAATCAGTTTGTTTGGTCTGGGATTTGCAGCCTATCTTTCCCGCTGGGTGCTGCGTCACTCAACCGGAAGTGAGGCAATGCAGAAAATATCCAACGCCATCAAGGCCGGGGCTGAGGCTTTTATGAGACGGCAGAACCGAACAATTATCTTGCTGTCTCTGGTCGTGGCAGCCTTGCTTTTTCTGGGATATGGAGTCCTCAGAAGCCACCACAGTTTCGATCCGGTTAGTAGCCCTATCGAACTTGCTTCCTGGATAACTGTTTCATTCATCTTCGGTGCGCTTTGTTCTGTTTTCGCAGGATATGTAGGGATGTGGATTTCAATCAGAAGCAATATTCGTACAGCCAACGCGGCTCTCAGCAGTCTCAATGACGCTTTGCGCATTGCTCTTCGAGGCGGAGCGGTTTCGGGCCTTCTGGTAGTTTCGATGAGCCTTCTCGGAGTAGTTGGCCTCTATGCGTTGGTGCGCATAATTAGTCATATCCCTCCCGAGCATATACCGCTTCTAATTGTGGGTTACGGATTTGGCGCCTCTTTCGTAGCTTTGTTTGCACAGCTTGGCGGTGGTATCTACACCAAGGCTGCTGACGTGGGCGCTGACCTGGTTGGCAAAGTTGAGGCAGGCATTCCGGAGGATGATCCTCGCAACCCGGCTGTTATCGCCGATCTCGTGGGAGATAACGTTGGCGATTGCGCCGGCCGCGGTGCTGATTTATTTGAGTCGACGGCTGCTGAAAATATCGGCGCGATGATTCTGGGGGCTACTCTGGCTGCCATCGCAGATCAATCCAACTTAAAATTTTCGGTGGGCATAATCGGCGTTATTATGTTTCCGCTCATCGCCCGTGCATTTGGAATAATAGCCTCAATAATTGGCATTATGGCGGTCAGGCTTGACAAGGAAGAAAAGATGGATCCCATGACTGCCCTGAACCGCGGATATTATGTAGCGGTTGCTCTGGCCATGGTTGGATTTGGGTTCGCCACACGCTGGTTACTATATAGTCCGGGGGCTCCGCAAGCCTGGTGGCATTTCTTCTTATGCGGTATTGTCGGAGTACTGACATCAGTAGCGTTTGTTTATATTACTCAGTACTATACTGAATATAAATATCGTCCGGTGAGAACTATTGCTGAGGCTTCAGTAACCGGCCCGGCAACAAATATCATCTCCGGATTTTCGGTTGCCCTCGAATGTACAGCCCTTCCCGTATTGGTTATGGGCGGCGCGTTGTTGTCATCATATTTTCTTGGTCGAGCCAGCGGTATAACAGATTTAAACGGCAATCCGGTCGGCGGCCTTTTCGGTACTGCCGTAGCCACTATGGGAATGCTGGCCACAGCGGCTTATATCCTGGCAATGGATACCTTCGGACCGATAACCGATAACGCCGGTGGCATCGTTGAGATGTCGCAGCAGCCCGAGGAGATTCGCCGTAAAACAGATCGGCTTGATTCTGTAGGCAACACCACCAAAGCGTTGACCAAGGGCTATGCTATCGGATCGGCGGCCCTGGCAGCCTTCCTTCTTTTCCAGGCTTATATGGATGAGGTCAAGCAGTATGCGGGGCTGGGACCAGACTATATGTTCAGAGTTGATCTCTCTAAACCAGTGGTTTTTGTGGGCGCTCTTTTTGGCGCTATGTTAGTCTTCCTGTTCTCATCATTAGCCATACGTGCCGTGGGCCGGGCTGCCCAGGCGATCATTCAGGAGGTTCGTCGGCAATATGCCAAGCTGCCTCGCGAAAATGATATAATCCAATTCCCAGCTAATTTCGAGCCTGATTATGGCACATCGGTTGATATCGTGACTAAAGCGGCTTTACGTCAAATGATCCTGCCCGGATTACTTGTTGTTTTGGCTCCCATTAGTGTTGGAATAATTTTTAAGGTATTTCGAAGCGCTAATGATCCGCTTATCGCCGCTGAGGCGGTCGCAGCAATGTTGATGGTAGGTACTATTGCCGGAATATTAATGGCGCTGGTGCTAAACAACGGCGGCGGCGCCTGGGATAACGCGAAAAAGTATATTGAAACCGGCGCCTTTGGCGGTAAATACCTGACTGCGGCTGATGGTAAAAAATATAAAAATCCAACTCATGCTGCGGCCGTGGTAGGCGATACTGTTGGCGACCCGTTCAAGGATACGGCCGGCCCGTCTTTGCATGTGCTGATCAAGCTTCTGTCTACAATTACGCTGGTGCTGGCACCACTGTTTATTTAGAGCAAAACGATTAATGTTTTTATGGGCGTCCTGCGGGGCGCCCGTTTTCGTTGAGGCTGATATTGGAAGCAATAGCCCGGCCGGGGTTCCGCCTTTCGCTCCAATGGAGCGAAAGAAAGAAATCCGATTGGGATACCCTTCGCTGTTGCGCCATTTCTTAGCTTCCGAGACCTGGCACATTAATACGTCGCCAAGCTCCCAATCGGATTTCATGCCCCAACTTCGTTGGGGCCGCGGAACCCCGGCCGGTTATGCGCGGATAGGAATTATCGTTGCTACAATTTGACTGCTATAGCCAAACCATCGCGAATAGGAATTATTGATGAAAGCAGATTTTTTCTTGTAAATAACATGCGGTTAAAATCGAGAATTGCCTTTGTCGATGGCGCCGGATTTTTATCGAATATCCTCCCGGACCAAAGTACGTTATCGCTAATAAACAGGCCACCCGATTTGAGACGGGGGATTGCCAGTTCTAGGGCCCGAGGATAATCCTCTTTATCAATATCATTGA
>DOTU01000064.1:6558-17679 GCA_003520965.1 Candidatus Zixiibacteriota bacterium | reverse complement strand
TCGGATAGATACTGCGGCCATCATCCGTCAGCTTTTTATATGATCCTATTTGGCTGGCGTCGATAGCTGAATCTCTAAATCTTTTCAATTCTCTCGACTTTTCAGAGCCGCACGAGAAAGTTATCAGTAAAATAACGGTAAAAGTAATTTTCCACATGACAGCAAATTATATCCACTATCTTAAATAATGTCAAATACCTTAAGCCCATTTAGTTGATTTTATTTGCGTTGCGAAGGCAAAACTCTTATAATCATAGAGTTGTGCGGGACTATAGGCAGATTTGTCAGGTGTACAAGTTATTAATTAGACCATTTCAAGGGAATAATGTCCTTTGCAGAACGTATAATGGTAGGAATGGATAGAGAAGACAATGATAACGGATTGACTCAAGTCCAAAGAGTCCAATCCCGTTTGCTGGACTGGATTTTCCTGCCGTTGCCATTGGCTTTTCTAGTGATAGGATTGGGTATCCTGACCGGGTTATTTTTCAGTGAAAACCCGATGCTGCAGGGGTCGATGAAATGGATTATCGGTTCGGCCCTGACGATCTATGGCTTGGTTCGTTCGGCTATGATCCTGGGTAAACTAAGGGGAAAAAGGGGGAAAGCATGGATAGAAAAATCTTGACAACTCATTGTGATCTATTATGTTTAAATTCTGATAAAAATTGGGGTCATTCTTTTTTAGGAGGAAATGCATTCTTGAAACCGCTGATTATCACTCTCTTGGCTTTGATAGTCTTCGCCATACCTGCTCTGGCAGGCCCTGGCGATGCTGCCCTTTCCCAAGCGCAAGACCTTAAAAATAAAGGCGACTTTACCGGAGCATTGACTACAGCCAACTCAGGTCTGGCTCTTGATCCCGCTAACCTTAAGCTCGCTTTGCTGATCGGTGACATCTACTTCACCCAAAATAGATACGACAGTGCCCTGGCATATTACTCAAAAATTCTCGAGAAAAAAGCCAAAGACCCGGATGCGCTCTACGGCGCTGGAATGTCAGCCTTCAGCTTGAAATCGTATGACCAGGCGTTACAGTATTTTGCCACCGGAGAAAAAGCGGGTAAAAACAAAGCCAAATTCTCCTACGGTAAGGGCCTGACCTTAATGGAACAAACCAAGTATAACGAAGCTGATATCGCGTTCCGGCAAGCCATCGATAAGGATAAGAAAAATCCGGCATATCATTTGGCATTGGCTGAGGTCAATTTCCGAAGCAAAACATATCCTATCGCCATTTCCGAATTTTCTAAAGCAATAGAGCTTGATTCCGCGCTTTATGCGGGCAGGGCCGATATTCACTATAAGATAGCCCAATCTTATTTCAACTTGCGCAACGTCAATCAGGCGATCCAGGAATACCAGATTGACGTGCAGTTGCATCCTGCTGATACCACCGCCTGGACGGAACTGTCTCGTATTTATGAAGTCTCCGGCAATATTCCCCAGGCAGTTCTTTGTTATGAAAAATATCTGGCCCTCTCTCCCAACAACGGAGCGGCTTGGTTCGATCTTGGAAAACTTTATTTGAAGGTGCCGGATCAAAAGCTGGCCGCCGAAGCGTTTGAAAAGGCAGTTTCGCTCAAGGCCAAAGAGGCCGAATCTTACGGTTACTTGGGTAAAATTTATTCCGATCGCAAAGAGTTCGATAAAGCGTTCGACGCCTATAATCGTTTCGAGGCTGCATTAGGCGCACCCGACAGTGCCAATTACTGGTATGAAAAGGGCAAAGTGCTAATGAAAGTTGGAGAGAAAAACGCCATCTACTTCGACACGGCCCTGGTCGCTTTCGATAAAGCCATTTCGCTGGATACCAGTTTTTCCGGCGCTTATGAGTATGCCGGATTGACTCGTTATTATCAGAAAAATTATTCCGGAGCTATTGCCTATTTTACCAAAGAGATCGGGCTTGATTCAACCAGCATCAACACCTTCCGCAATCTGGGATTTTCTTATATGAAAATCGAGCAGTATGGTAATGCGGCCAAGGCATTCTCCCGCGCACTCAGTTTGAAGCCCGAAGATATTCTAATGCGTTCGCTCCTGGGAAAAATTTACAGCGTTAATAAAGATTACAAGAATTCCGTGGAACAGTATGAGTATATCCTGAGCCATGATACTCCTGACTTGACTGATTCGATTCGATGTGAGGTTTACCCCGAACTTGGCTCCGGCTATCTCCAACTCGGAAACTACCAGGCCGCCCTGACAGCTCTGCTTAAAGCCGAAAGATGCAGATCGAATGATTTTACGGTCATAATGAATATCGCCGCGTCATATGAATCGAGTGAAAAGATTAAGGACGCTAATACATATTACAAGAAAGCCCTGGAGATCAATCCTTCGAGCAAGGAAGCCAAAAAGGGCGTTTTGCGAACTACTCTTGTAGGCAAAGAATAAAGGAGCGTAGATGGGCAACAAAGAATCCAACGGACCCGTAGTCCCGGAAAATGATGATTTTATAAAATACCTGGGCTTCGGCGTCTATCCCGGCAAAATCGAGGAGTTCTGGGCTTCGGAAGAAGAGGAGAAACAATATCGCCAGACGGTTAAATCCCGTGGCGGTAAGGTAGGTGTGCTGGCCCGTGAAACTTCCGTTCTCAATATCAAATTGATGTCCAAAACCGATAGGATTATTTCCTATATCGGTTCGATTCTTCTCGTTCTTGCTCTATTTTTCCCGATTTATTCGTTCAAGATAGGCGAAAATATTGTCTCCGGATCGTTTCTGTCATACATTGGCAATATCGGCACGATCATGGGTGGCGCTTCTGAGAGCGGATTTATCCTTATTCTGGCGTTTTTGGTTTTCACTCTATATCTTATCGCCTGTCCGGTGGCCGGCATACTCAATTTTCTCGGGCTGATGAACAAGGCGCAGGGCGATGATTATCTGGCTGCCGTGAAGAAGAATTCGCGCTTTCTGTTGGTTCCCATGGGGCTTTTCGGCCTAAGCATCCTGCTTTTATTGATCGGCTCTCCCATGCCGCGTGATCTTTCTTCACTGGGAGGTTCGTTTGGGTTTGGCGCCATCTTCACTATGACCGGAGCAGGTTTCTGGTTGTTAATCGCAGGGTTGGCTATTGGATTTGCGGAACGACGTGGCATATAAGTTGGTATCAATCGGGTAATTGAATATTAGATGTTTAATCGGTGAATAAATTTTAAATAAGGAGGCATTTAAGTTGCGTCAAGTAATTTTCACAACAATCCTGATCATAGTGTCGTTTGGCGTTGGTATCGGCATTTGGGCCGGTATATTCGCAACATCACCTGATGGCTCATTGCTGCACACTATGTACAAGGGCGGGCCGCTGGTCGTGGCCTTGATAGCCCTATTGATCATGTTATTCGGATTCATCATCGAACGAGCGATTACACTCTATCGCGTGGCTGCCGGTAAGTCGTCGGTCCAGGCTTTCTTCAAGAAAGTCATCAATGCCATACAGGCGAATGATTTCGAAACCGCTATTGCTGCCTGCGATAAACAAAAAGGAACGGTCGCCAACATCCTTCGCGCAGGCATCGAACGCTACAATTCAATCAAGCATGACAGCACCATGAGTCACGAGAAAAAAATCTCCGAAACTCAGCGTGCCATTGAAGAAGCCAATGCCCTCGAGGTACCACTGCTGGAGAGAAACCTCATCGCCCTTTCCACTATCGCCTCTATTGCCACCATGGTCGGACTTCTGGGAACCACCATCGGTATGATCCGTGCCTTTGCCGCAACCGGTAAGAAAACCGGAGGCGTCATCAACGCCGAGGCGCTGGCTACCGGTATTTCCGAAGCCCTGGTTAACACCGCTGGCGGTCTATCCAACGCCATCATCGGAATCGTGGCTTATAACTTCTTCGTAAACAAAGTTGATGCTTTCAATTATACCATTGATGAAGCATCCTACGAAGTGGTTCAACTTTTGAAAGACAAAGAGGGTAAGTAATGTCAAAAAAGTCAAAAAGGAGAGTTGGCATAGCCATCGATATGACCCCCATGGTCGATATCGCTTTTCTCCTTTTAATCTTTTATATGACTACCACCCAGTTTAAACCGCCGGAGAAGCAGCAGGTGAGCCTGCCCATGTCGGAATCTCAATATAAGGTTCCGGTTTCGGATATCATTAATATTACCGTCAACAAAGATGACAGTATTTTCCTGGAATACATTACTAATTATGCCGCTATCAGGGATACCATGATCGATGGTATTCTACATAAGGCCGGCGATACCACAACCATCAGGCAGTATGTCGATGTCGATCCCTCGACTTTGAACCAGGAATTCATCAGAGTTCAGAGCGAATTCCTCAGACATCGAACAAACCCGATGGTCATTGTTAAAGCCGACAAAGAATCACGATACGGCACCATTAAAAAGATCATGGATACGCTCCAGGATATCAACATCAACCGCTTTTCTTTGATGACGGAAATCAAACGAGGCGAGGCGCCAACGCCTCCAGGCTCGGCGGGATAGGGGGTAGGATAATATGGCTGGAGTAGATTTAGGCGGAGGAAGGCCGAAAAAGCAAGCCAAAGGGGGAGGACTTAAACGCCCCAAACGGCGTATCGGTATCCGTATCGATATGACCCCGATGGTAGATATCGCGTTCTTACTTCTTATTTTCTATATGGTTACGACCATTTTCTCCGCGCCGCTTTCGATGGAAATTTCGCTGCCTCCCAAACAGGAGAACGTGGATAACGGTATTATTGCCGCCTCGAAACTGCTGCAAATTTTTGTCGATCAGAATAACACGGTTTACTATCAAATCGGCGAGGATATGAAGCAACCCAATATAACGGATTTGCCTAAACTCGATAAAATGATCGATGAGAAAAACAGGAACGTTTCCAAACTGGTTATGGTTTTAAAGGTAGACCCAAAAGCATCATACCAAATGATGGTTAACATCATTGATGCCATTCAGGGTACGGAGAGAAGTATTAACAGCAATCCTCAACAAATGGCTGCGCTCGGTGTTGAATCGGGCGATAAGTTTTCGGTCAGGTTCAGCCTGCAAGACATGAGTGCCTGGGATCAGCATGTCTTGGAAGTTGTTAAAGCCGGAGGGACGGTGGAAGAATGAGAACAAGATCACTTCTATTAGATTCCTATGAGCTTAAACGAACCTATCAAAGGAATATGGCAATCGGATTTGGCGTTTCGGGAGCCGCTCATGTCCTCGGGATTTTACTGGTGATATTAATCGGTTCTCTTTCGAGCAAACCGGTCCAGGCGCCGGAAATTGTCATTACCAGCAAGCAGAATCTGATCGCGCCGCCATCGCTTTCACAAACCCAGGAACAGATAAAACTTGCGGTACAAGAGCATATCACCAAACCCAATATTGTCAATCTGAAACCGGTTCCCGATGAAGAAGCACCTGAAGAAACCGACATGAAGACACAGGAAGAGCTGGCCAATCTGGCTCCCTCAACCCCGGTTGAGAATCTCGAAGGCAATATCAATGTTGATGTTGATAGGGTAGTAGACGAACTATTACCGACGCCTGACGAGTTTGTGCCATTTGAGCAAGCTCCGGTGCAGATAACATCGGTACAGCCAAAATATCCTGAGTTGGCCCAGCGAGCCAGTATCCAGGGGGCAGTTTGGGTAAAAGCTCTGGTTGACAAAGAGGGCAAGGTTCGTGATGCAATCATAGCTAAAGAATCTGGCGCAAACGCTGGATTCGAGGAGGCCGCTATCGAGGCCGCCAAGCAAACGGTCTGGAAACCAGCCATCTCCAATGGCCAACCGATCGCTGTCTGGGTTACATACAAAGTTGAGTTTAAGCTCAAATAGCTTGGCATTTTAGATTTCGTATTATCAAGGGCGTGCCACAAGGCGCGCCCTTTTCTTTTTATAAGTTCCGTCAGGCGCAGTCCCGAATATTAATTGGGGCGTGACCTGACGGATTAGAACGGTTTAGTGTCCAAATCACCAAAGCCCAATATCTGACGCATAATCCACAGAATCTATGGAATAAACCACCCATTCATTCGTATCCACTATGAAAGATAAACAGAATGGAGGTGGTTATGAATACCAGATCAATTCTCATCGGGGCGTACGAGCTTAAACGTCCCTACCAGCGGAACATGGCCATAGGTTTTGTGATATCCGGGGCAATACATATCATCGCTGTTGCGATGGTGGTGTTAATATCGTCAGGGTCGAACAAACCGATTCAGGCTCCCACCTATGTCATTACCTCAAAAACCGATATCATTACGCCGCCATCGCTTTCACAAACTCAACAGCAGATTAAGATGGCGGTTCAGGAACATACGATTAAGCCTAATGTCGTTGAGCTCAGGCCCGTGCCTGATGATGAAGCGCCTGAGGAAGTACAAGTGATGAATCAGGATGAGCTTGCCAATCTTGCCCCGGTGGTTCCCGTTGAAAACCTTGATGCTGACATTAAAGTTGACGTAGATAAAGTGGTTAACGAGCTCTTACCGGCGCCTGATGTTTGGGTCCCTTATGAGGAAGCCCCGGTTTGGATTTCATATGTGCACCCCAAATATCCGGAATTGGCTCAACGTGCTAATATTCAAGGTATGGTTTGGGTAAAAGCACTTGTCGATAAAGAGGGTAAAGTTCGTGATGCGATTATTTCCAAAGAATCAGGCGCCAATGCCGGTTTCGAGGAAGCCGCACTCGAGGCAGCCAGGCAGATGGTTTGGAAACCGGCCATCTCCAATGGTCAACCGATCGCCGTCTGGGTCTCATATTCGGTAGAGTTTAAACTGCGATAGCTAATGCTGAAATGGTCAGGGGGCGAATTTTTTGTTCGCCCCCTGACATACTATTTAGCATTTTCAAAAGTGATAAACTAAATGCAATTGACGTTTATCACTTTCTGTGTAGAGTGGTCAGGCAGCAGAATGCCTTTGGCTCGTTCGCATATTTCTCGACGAGGTTCTGAAGATCTCCCGTGCCGGCAGTTAAAACCAGGTTATTATCGATAATCTCATGGGCAATTGTAATTTTGCCTTTAGTGAACATATCTCGCAGCCAGTCGGAATCCAATAGGGATAGACGCATCGAATCATCGCGAATTTCGACTTTTCCGAAAATATGGGCCGACACAAGATGGATTTTATAAAAATCGTTTTTTATTTCATCATCTGGGTAGGTATCGAGATAATTATGGTCATCTAATTTAAGCAGGTGAGTTTCGAAATGCTTTGTATCTCCCTTTTCGGTCTGAATCAACTCATATGAAACGCTGTCGCTGGCCAGAATAAATTCCCAGATTTCGGTGCCGTCATCGTTGACCCAGATACCCTCGAGATTCTTATCCTGTATCAGGTCGGAATTGGTGTAAAAGGGGTACAGCGATGGCACACAACCGGCAATTACTAATAACATTAGTATTAGCGTGAAAATTAAAACCTTACGCATAAGCGCCTCCTGATATAATTATTCGCTAGCTAAAAATAGATTAATCAATTATAAATCAAGCGGAAAAAATGCAGGGTAAACATTCGCTACTTTCGTGCAAATAAAAAGCGCCGAATATGTAAATATCCGGCGCATGATAATTAACTGCTCTGGATTTACTTAAGCAGTGTCATGCGGATTAAACCGCTCTTATCGCCCGCTTTCAATCTGGCGAAATATATACCCGAGGAAACAGTATTTCCGCTCTCAGATTTTCCATCCCATTCAATTGTATGTCTCCCGGCTTCGAGTGAACCGTCAAGCAGAGTTGCGATCTTCCGTCCGAGTAAATCAAAAAGCTCAAGCTTTACCGGGCCCGCCTGGGGGATAGCAAACGCAATCTTCGTCGATGGATTAAATGGGTTTGGATAGTTTTGAGAAATGGCAAAATCAACCGGCAAACTGGCATCGTCATCCTCAACAGCCTGTGCCGCGCCGGTACCGACAATTCTCACTCCCCAACTGTTGAGATGCCCGGCTTCTCCGCTTACCCTATCGGCAATATAAAGTATCCAGCGCCCTTGACAGGAGTCGCTATTGTAGGCGGTGAGAGTGCCAGGACCATCGGGCGTAATGTCATCGTCATACCAGCCAACGATGCTGTCGCCATCGCCACCTGTTCTGTTGTGCAGCGTTATTCGCCTATTAGCGGAGCCGCCATTGACATAGAAAATGAGATCGCCAATCCTCGGATGCGTAATGTTAACATAGATATCAACCGCGTAAATCTTCAGATGCTCGGTTACAATAATGGTATCCAACTTATTGGACGATCCATCCGGGATATCAAATCCACTTCTCATATATGATATGGTCTGACTTTCCAGAATGTTGAACGAATAATATCCGCTTAATGGCTTGTAGGCAATGTGGCTGAGTATCGCCGTATCTCTGGCCTTGATCCGATATTGTATAATATCAAGAGGAGAAACAGTTCCGGTCAAAGTGCATCTCCAGACATTGGTGGTATCAACCCTGATCATTGGAACAGTGACGAACGGCCCGCTATTTACCTCAAATTCAACCCAAACCGAATCCAAACTGTAGTCATCGGTAATAGTCGCGCTTAGCGTAGGAGGCCAGCTAATGGTCGGGATATTGACTAATGGCGTATGGGTGATAATCGGCGGCGTTGTATCGGGTCCGGTATAGAAACGGAAGGTTTGTAGCCTTGGGTTCGATGGAAGGGTATTGCCGATGCCCAGGCTGTCGAGCGCCCTGATATAGTAATGAACGGAATCTGGAAGGCCCGGGCCGGGCATCAAACCCAGATACTCATTGGGAGTGCCGGTGGGAGACATTGCAATTGACGAGTAATTTGAATCGGCTCCGTAACGATAATTTACCCACATTGAATCAACCGGATTTGTATGTGTTACCGTCGCGAAAACATTATACGGTCCAATCTCGTTTTCCGTATTTCTAAGCGACGAGTGGGTTATATCCAAATGATAGGGGAGGCTCGTGAAAATGCCCCGGCTCAGAAAGGCCTGGCCTATGGCCATCACATGTCTGCCGCCATAAAGATCCCAGTCGGCCTGGACTATGGCATTGGCAGCGCTTACAAATGTGGCGCTGGGGGTAAGGCTGTACTGGCCTTCTAAAATTACTTGAAGGGTGGTATCGTAACCTATTGAATTTTGCATATCCCAGAGGCAGCGGCTCCAGATCTCTCCATCGTCGTGAACCTCGCCATCCATATTCTGGGGGTAATGCTTATTTCCATCTACCCGACGGCCGGACCAGAAATTGTCCCGCGTGTTTGCGTCCCAATCGAATACTTGCGCCTCATGCCAGCCCCCTGAAATCGGATGAAAGAAAGAGACCGTCAAGTAATCTCCGAACCCTTCACCCATGGCGCCGCCTTCTTCAGTCTGCCCCCAGTTTGGCACCTGATCAAACTGAGTAGCATGGCCATATTCGTGAACGATAACATCTCCATCTTCGGCGTCATCAACACCGCCGGAGCCGTAAGTGATACGATGATTGCTGGGAGTGAACCAGGAATTATCATCGGTAACACCATTAACTGCCAGGGTGATCGAGTAATCCATGAGAGTGGAAAACCCCAATGCCCTGTAAAACCTGGCGCAACTATCTATTTGAAAATAAGCCATCGTTTCTTCGAACTTAACATTGCTTCTGGTAAAGTTGAAAGAATCAGGTGTTGTAAAATGCGCCCTGTTTGAGGTTGCCGTTGTATTCACATATTCGCCCGAAAGATAATAATAGCCGCCTGAGGGAGCGTTGAGTCCCTGAAGGGTCATATTGAATCTGGCATTGGTGAGCGCCGGATAATCTCGATTTGATGAATCGGCCAATAAGGTATTCTGCTCTGATACCACCGGATTCGGGTTAAATACCATCCCCGAGCCATCCACAAAGCACATGATATTTTTCTTTGCGACAACTCGGCCATCGATTGCATTTACGAATACCTGCCAGTCACCCAGCGGTTTTTCGGCAACAATCGAAACCAGCCAGCAAAGAGTTGGAGTGATATCATTGGCATAGATAACCAGTTCGGATTTAGGTTCATCGGTAAATTTTGTTACTCCAAGTTCCCTGACAGCAATATCCTTGGCCGAGTTTGCACTCAGCGATGGAGATGTGGAAATATCTGCATTTGTCTTATAATCTGATATCACCGACGAAATCACACCGTCATGCCGAATATTTACCAGTACGTGCGACGCAAATATCGGCACCCCCTGCCAAACCTGTTGATAGCGATAATGATACCCCGCCAGGGAACGTTTTGAGGAAATAAGCCTCAATTCGCTGCTATTATTGGCAATCCCCAGCAGTGCACTGTTCCTATTCAGAAAATCGCTAACGATATCTCCCAGGTCGCTGTAGTTGGAGGAAAAGCTGGGATAATAAAGGGCTTTTGCCTTACCCTCAGGCGTATACCTATCCTGAAGGGGCTGTGCCGGGCCGCTCTGTTCGGAAACATATTGCCCCGGTACTATACTCCCCGGATTGGGCGCTTTCTTGGCAAATGAAAGGGAGAATGCAAATGTAATGCATACTGTAAAAAAGATTTTTTTTGACAACACAAAATCCTCCGCTAAAGGTGTTACCTTAATATAATCGGCATAACTCTTCTTATCAAGAGGTAGTTCTCAAAACCAATCTATTTGATGTTGACTCCCCTGTATCTATCTGCTAAGTTTGAAACTCCGCAAAGGAGGAGCAGGCGGTTTTGCGGTAATTATGGTCAAAGTTATGGGTGATTGGGAAATAACCGAATTTGAACGAGATAGATCGATTTCAATTATATCAACATGAGGAATAGTGGCTGAGCTTTCCATAGCAGTATTTGCCTCTGGCGGAGGTACAAATCTACAAGCACTGATCGATGCTTCAAAGGCCGGCGTATTTTTCGGTAAGGTCAAGGTTGTAATCTCAAACAATTCCGCCGCTTTTGCCTTAACACGCGCCAAACGAGAAAATATCCCCGCTTGCCATGTTAGCTCTAAAACCTGCCCCGATCCCAAACAACTTGTGGAGCGCCTTCAAGCTATTCTTCAAGAACGAGATGTAAGCTTAATCGTATTAGCCGGTTACATGAAATTATTGCCACTCGAAATAATCAGGCTCTATCGCAGCCGAATTATCAACATTCACCCGGCCCTGCTTCCTAAGTATGGAGGGCAGGGAATGTATGG
>DOTU01000064.1:6001-6210 GCA_003520965.1 Candidatus Zixiibacteriota bacterium | reverse complement strand
GACCGTGGTCCTATCCTGATTCAGCGAACCGCGCCCGTGCTGCCCAACGATACCCCTGAAACCCTGGCCTCCAGGGTCCTCGAAATAGAACATAAAATCCTTCCTTTGGCTGTAGGCATCTTTTCATGAAAGTCATTCTGACACTGTTCCTGCCCCTGTTTCTATTGTCCTCATCCTGTTTGGCCCGCATAATTAGACCGGATCTTGAG
>DOTU01000064.1:1999-5672 GCA_003520965.1 Candidatus Zixiibacteriota bacterium | reverse complement strand
ACTAACAAACATCATCCTGTCTATTATCGCTGGGCGAATAGACTTCACATAATGACCAAGGAATCAGTTGTCCGGCGTGAGCTTCTCTTCGCTGTTGGAGAAAAGCTTGATCCCGAGAAAATCATAGAAACAGAACGTAATTTACGGCTCAACGGTTTTATCGGAGAGGCTAATATCACTGCTAAACCGGATAGCGCCGACGGTGTTGATATATTAGTCGTAACTTCTGATCTTTGGACTTCCAAAGTATCAATCTACGTAGATTTGGCTGGAGGCAAATACGCAACCGGAGTCGATTTGACAGAGCAGAATCTTCTGGGATATGGCAAGATGATCGATGTTCTCGGGCAGGTCGGCAACGATCAGGATGGCTACCATGCTATATATCTGGATAACAGATTGATCGGATCGCGAATTGCGCTTGGTTTATCTATCAACGATTTTACATACGAAAATGGATTTTCGCTTTCGCTGAGCCGTCCTCAATATTCGCTCTCAGTTCCCACAAGTTTCGCTATGAGCTACTCACGGCTGCATTCTCGTCCGCGCCTTTTTTTCGAAGGAAAGGAGTATTTCAGGTACAGGGAAAATCAGGAAGATTTTAGATTTGAAAGCTCATACACCTTTGGACGATTCAGACGGTTGAGTATTATTGCCGGCGGATTTTATAAGAGCAATAAATATTCGCCTGACCAGATCGATTCACCTCTTAATTCACTAATACCGTCGAACGAGATTATTACGGCCCCATCCGCAGGCCTGAGCGGCGCCCTGGTACAGTATGATGTTGAACGCTATCTTGATGCACCTGGCACACCTGAGGACCTTACGCTTGGCGCCGGTCTTAAAATAACTCTTAGCAAATCCTTGAAATCCTTGGGGGCTACATATACCGGCCTTGCTCCGGCGTTTACGGCCCAGTTTCTGGGGAAACTGAGTGAGCATGCTTTTATTGGAGGAAGCGAGCAGATTACCTGGTGGCATCATAACGGACGGAACGAGCGTTTCAGGCATATCACCGAGGCAGCCTTTTATTACAAACCGTTGACAACCAATGTTCTGGTGCTTCATACCTTAACCGATTTCGCCTGGCGTCAAAAATCCGCTTACCAGGTTTATTTAGGCGGGGGCAACGGACTCAGGGGTCATTCATTTTACGAATTTGCCGGGACAAAATTGGCCCTGGCTAATGTCGAATATCGTTTCTATACGCCAATCGAAATCCTTACTGTCAGATTGGGTTTCGCCGGTTTTTTTGATATAGGTAACGTGTGGCGGTATAATGAACATATAAGGTTCGGTGATCTTAAATCTGATGTTGGACTGGGTTTGCGATTTGGTCTCACCCGGTCATCAACGTCTCGCGTTGTTAATTTCGATGTAGCAAGAGCCCTAACCCATTATGGCCTCTATGTGACTTTCAGCTCATCAACTTCAATGTTTAGATTAAGCAATATCAATATTCAATGAACCAGCGATTCTTAAAATTTCTCGGCGCAATAACCTTAATCAGGCTGCTTTATGCTTTGATTCTTCCTCTGGCCCCGCAGGAGGCTTACTACTGGAACTACTCGCGCCATCCGGCCTTATCCTATTTTGATCATCCGCCGATGGCCGCTTATTTCATCAAGTTGACAACCCTATTTGGCGCCTCGACGTTTTCGATTCATTTAGCGGCTATATTGCTATCGGTCATACTTACTATCGCGATCTACCGTCTGGCCAGTTTGATTTTCGATCAGTGGGTAGGATTCTGGAGCGCTGTTGTAATAAATTTGGTTTTTATCTATTCTTTGGGTGCGCTGATAATCACTCCCGATAACCCGATGCTTCTCTTCTGGGTGCTCTCCATGATTGCTTGCATTGAAATCGAAAGGGGAGAGGGTCCGCTCTGGTGGCTTCTGTTAGGGATATTTTTAGGAGCCGGTTTTGCCAGCAAATACCCGATTGTCTTTGCCGGATTGGGAGCGTTCCTCTTCTTTCTCTCGTCGAGAGATAGACGGAAATGGTTCTTCACACCCTGGGCATATCTGGCAGTTGTCGCCGCCTTCATCGTAGCCTTACCAGTTATTTATTGGAATTACACACACAATTGGGCAAGTTTCGCTTTTCAGACATCAAGACGAGCGGGGGAAATGTCTCGTTTCCGTGCAGATTATTTTTTCGGTTATATTGGAACGGTTCTGGCTATTTACGGCCTTATCCCATTTCCTCTTCTTTTTGTCGGGATATGGAATTCCACCAAACGAGCCATCAAAACACGAGCCGCCAATTACACATTACTCGCCGCTTTCTCATTACCGTTGGTGCTATTTCTCCTGCCGGCATCGGCGCGTTCCTGGGTTAAGATGAACTGGACCGCCCCCGCTTTTATCGGCTGGTTCATCGCGGCGATTACATATTACAAAGAGCACGCGCCACGTCGTAGATGGGTACGCGTCTGGGGGAAGGTCAGCATTCTATTTCTATTACTGACCGCCGTTGCCGTGCATATTTTAGTTATGCTCCCCGGACTATATCTTGGTAAAGGGGATTATTTCGTTGGATGGAAAGAGCTGTCCGCGAAAGTCGATGAGGTCAGAGCTGAGACGCTTACGCCATATTTTATTTCCGGTTCGGAATATAAGATTTCATCGGAGCTTGCCTTCTATCTCAAAGGGCATCCTGAGACCATGGGAAATAATATCCTCGGGCAGAACGCCTTGCAATATGATTTCTGGGCCGATCCCGATACGCTGGTGGGATATAATGGCATCTACGTTACCGACTGCTCCAACTGCCCCGATCTTGTCGATAATTTGAAACAGTATTTCAATCAGGTTTCCGATCCGATTGTTTTTCCGATTAAAAAGGGTGGAAAACTCGTACGTAATTATTATATATATAAATGCTATAACTATCAGGGTCTCAGGAGATAAATATGAACGCCGTACTGAAAACTGATATAAAAGAATTCCCGCTACTCGCTCGCGGCAAGGTTCGTGATATCTACGATCTTGGCGATAAGCTGCTCATCGTGGCTACCGATAGAATCTCCGCTTTCGATTATATCCTGCCAACCCCAATTCCCGGCAAGGGGATAATACTTAATTCGATTTCGTTATTCTGGTTTTCGTTTACCAGCGGCATTATTCCCAATCATCTTTATTTGAGCGATATCAATTCCTATCCCCAATCTCTTCAAAAATACAGTGCGCAGCTGGCCGGACGGTCGATGATAGTTCGCAAGGCCCTGCGAATCGATATTGAATGCGTCGCCCGAGGCTATCTGGTTGGCTCAGGTTACAAAGACTATCAGAATCTTCTCAAAGCCAATCCCAATGCTACCTCCGTTGATCTTTATGGCAATATCATTCCAGCCAATCTTCGAATGGCGGACAAGCTTCCACGTCCGATTTTTACACCAGCCACCAAAGAAGAATCGGGCCATGACCAGAATATCTCGTTCGATCAGATGGCCACAGTAGTTGGTTATGAGGTTGCGGCTCGTCTGCGCGATACGACTCTCGATATTTACAGCCAGGCTAACGAGTACGCTAACAAACGCGGAATAATTATCGCCGATACCAAATTCGAGTTCGGGTTTATCGATGGCCAGTTGAGTTTGATCGACGAGATTCTCTCGCCCGATTCGTCGCGTTTCTGGCCTATCGATTCGTATGCGCCGGGAAGC
>DOTU01000064.1:0-1671 GCA_003520965.1 Candidatus Zixiibacteriota bacterium | reverse complement strand
TCCCCGCCGCCGGAATTGCCGCCCGATATTGTTGAAAAGACTTTGGAGAAATATAAGCAGGCACATAAGATTTTAGCGGGACGGGACGTGTTGTGATGAAAATAAAAAAAGCATTAATCAGTGTCCATGATAAGGATGGCATAATCGATCTCGCCAAAGGCCTCAAGGCTTATGAAATCGAAATCCTCTCCACCGGCGGGACAATGAAGGCGCTCAAAGACGCGGGCATTCCGGTAACGTCAGTCTCTGATGTGACTGGATTCCCTGAGATACTTGATGGCCGTGTCAAAACACTTCATCCCAAGATTCACGGCGGCATCCTGGCCCGTCGTAACTTGCCTGAACATCTCTCCGCGCTTGAGAAGCATGGCATCGGACAAATCGATCTGGTAATCGTAAATCTCTATCCATTCGAAAAAGTAGCCGCTAAGGCTGGGATTTCAAATGACGAGGTAATTGAAAATATCGATATTGGTGGTCCGAGCATGGTGCGCTCTGCCGCCAAGAATTTCGCTGATGTCACAATCGTAACCTCACCTGCCGATTACCAGCCGCTCCTCGATGAGCTGAAGGCTAACGATGGCGCCACCACAATAGAATTCCGTCGCAACATGGCGCAAGCTGCCTTTAACAGAACTGCCTCGTATGACTCCGCAATCGCATCCTGGTTTGCCAAAGATAGCGAGGGGTTTCCGACATCGTTAAATTTATCATATAAGTTATCGTCGCCATTGCGTTACGGTGAGAACCCTCATCAAAAAGCCGCACTATATGAGGCTCCCAATTTTCCATTCACATCTCTTCCCAAAGGACGATTGCTTTCCGGAAAAGAACTATCATTCAACAATATCTGGGACCTCGAGGCCGGCTTGCTCATGGCGCTCGATTTCATGGAGCCGTTTGCGGCAGTCATCAAGCATACCAATCCCTGCGGGGCCGCGGTGGCCGATACCTTAGCTGAGGCGTACAAGAAAGCTCTCGACGCCGATCCCGTTTCTGCTTATGGTTCTGTTATCGCCCTGAATCGTCCCGTGGATATCGAGACCGCCAGATTATTGCATGAAACCCCATTTGTAGAATGTATCCTCGCGCCCGGCTTCGAACCTGATTCACTCGAGCTTCTCTCGAAAAAGAAAAACCGACGGTTGCTTGATGTCGGCGCCTTATCTCGTTCCCCCGAAAGCTCACTTGAGTACCGTCCGATAACCGGTGGTACATTAGCTCAGAATCCCGACCGTCATGATGTTCAACAAGCTGAGCTTAAAGTTGTCACGAAGATTGTACCCACCGATCCCCAGTTGGCCGAGCTGCTGTTCGCCTTCAAAATAGTGAAGCATATTAAATCAAACGCTATCGTAATCTGTAAAGATCGAACCGCTGTTGGCGTGGGGCCGGGGCAGACCTCACGCGTGGAATCATCGCTGATCGCTATCAGGAAGGCAGGGGAGAGAGCCAAAGGCGCTGTGGCCGGCTCTGACGCGTTCTTCCCGATGCCCGATGGCCTTGAGGTGCTGGCCGAGGCGGGTGTTGTGGCGGTTATCCAGCCCGGCGGCTCCAAGCAGGACCCTGATGTCATCGCCGCTGCTGACCGCCTGGGGATTGCGATGGTCCTGGCCGGTATTAGGCACTTCAAACATTAGAAATCGGTGGCGTCGGGTCGCCTGACCCGAC
>DOTU01000175.1:3996-4487 GCA_003520965.1 Candidatus Zixiibacteriota bacterium | reverse complement strand
TCACTCTTACCGCGATAAATATGCATGATGTTTGGGGAGGGGCTATCTGGCAATTCCTTAATGAAATATCCCTGGTGGCTATTGGCGCAATCATAGTGCAGGCTGTTTTAGTCGAATTCAGGCTTAAAAAAGTTGCGTAACAACAATGGGCGTTGCGAAAAGCAAACTTCTATTCAGCGAGACAAAGCAAATTTAATCATCTTCGATTTTAATTAGAAAATCATCAGGATCCGCGGGCTTGACCATAAGCTGTTTCTCTTTATCGACAAGTACCTTCCCGGGCGGGAAGTTTTTCGGTTTGTGCACAAATTTCACCTGAGTATAGGCAACGGGTACTTTCGAGGATGTGCGCGCTTTGGAGAAGTATGCGGCTAAGGCAGCCGCTTCAAGCAGCGTCTGTTTATCGGGAATAGACGATCTTTCCGGAATACGAAGAACGGTATGCGAACCCGCAGCCTGCCAGGCGTGAAACCAGTAATCATCCTTTCGGG
>DOTU01000175.1:0-3978 GCA_003520965.1 Candidatus Zixiibacteriota bacterium | reverse complement strand
TCTCTTTATCGACAAGTACCTTCCCAGGAGGGAAGTTTTTCGGTTTATGCACAAATTTCACCTGCGTATAGGCAACAGGCACTTTGGACGACGTGCGTGCCTTAGAGAAGTATGCGGCTAAGGCAGCCGCTTCAAGCAGCGTCTGTTTATCGGGAATAGATGATCTTTCCGGCAAACGAAGAACGGTATGCGAACCCGCAGCCTGCCAGGCATGAAACCAGTAATCATCCTTTCGGGCAATTTTAAATGTCAGCTCATCGTTATCGGTATTGGCGCGACCGACCCAAATCTCCCAGCCCGATGAAGCGCGGAACCTCTTATAAGGAAGCCGTCGTTCAACTATCTTCCTTTTCGCGGGACCAGCGACTCTTATAATCAAGCCGAGTTTGATAAGCTCTGTTTCAAACAACTTCATATCGTCATTAGAAAGTGTCTGGGCGTTCTCAAGCTGGGCCAGCCTTTTTCGTGTGTTCTCTAACCTCGAATTCAAAACCTTAAACGATGATGCGGCTTTTTTGGAGCGTTTGAAATATTCCTCAGCATTGGCTGCGGCCGATTTGGCGGGATCGAGTTCGATATTAAACTTTTCACTGCTTTCCAAATCCTGCAGATGGGCGATCCTGGTTCCCTTCTTTATCTGATCGATATTGTTTAGGATCAATTCTCCGTAACGTCTGAATGTCTGGGCGGCCTCGGCATTTTCAAGCTCTTTTTGAATTGAAGATATCTTACCGCGCTCACGAACAATCTCTTTATCCAATATCTTTTGAAGTGATTCCAGACGGTCTATCGTGTTGGTTTGTCCCGCAGCCTGAAGATAATAAGCGGCATACAATTCAAGCGCTGAACTGTACTCCGCAGCCGATTCATCCGGCTGTAAAATAGGGGAGAGCAGAGAATACCCGATAGCCTCGTTATCTTTGAGTACCACCCAGGCCGGGCCAGGCTTGCTTGCCTTTTTCGCATACGCTCTGAGCGACTCAAACGCGGATTCGATCGAATTACATTTTTCAAGCTGAAGATTAATCAGGTCACGTTCGCTTAGTCCGTAAATCTCATCGGCGATCTGTTCCGGCTTTTCTATTGTTGAAAAGGATGATATTTCGAAATTCAGTATCGTCGGCTTTTTCAGCTTGGGGGGCATTTGATAGTGGCCATCCTTTTTATTCATACTCCATTTGATTGCGCCGGAATCATCCACAAGTAATGCATTACCTTTGTTGGGGATGATCTCGAAGATTAGCCGTCCGCTTTGCTTTCGTCCCAGGCGATCCTCGCGTTCGAGTTCGAGTTCAACGATTCGGTCATCACCAAGCTGGCTCGCTCCGGTTATCGAATATCCAGCTGTTACACGGCTCATTTTTCCTGAATCAATATCGGCAGCTTGCCCCAATCCCAAATAAGCATATTTTTTTTCGACGATAAAAGATAAAACCGCGTCAGGATTTTTCAAGATAAGGTTGAGGTGATTTTGACGGCTATCCGTGTCCATCCGTTCTATAAAAGCCCCGATATAACTCTTGAGCTCTGACGAGATTCGCGCGGCATCGAGCACTGTCGGTTTCTGAATTTTCATAGTCACGCTAATTTACAGTCATTATAGGGTTGACAAAACCTTTTTTTTTGATATTTTACAAGTTTTGTTAAAACAATAGGAGAGAAAATGGCAGCCAGCATGACCGGCTATGGCCGGGCGGAAATCGAAGACAGTGGACTTAAATTCTCGACAGAGATAAATACGGTCAATAACCGCTTCCTGGAATACCAGATACGATTGCCCAAATCGCTTATGCAGCTTGAGAATAATATCAAAAATCTCCTGGGCAATAAATTCAACCGTGGTAAAGTCATGGTCACGGTCAACCTGGAGCAGGAGCAGGCTGAAGGGGCAATCATGCTTGATGAGCCCCGCGCTGACGCCTATTTCCGGATCTATCAGCTTCTCAAAGAGCGCTACTCTCTTAAGGGCGATCTTAGTATGCATGATTTTGCCTCGCTACCCGACCTGGTTAAAGTCGAAAAGCAGGAAGAGGACCTGGAGCGAATCTGGAATATTATGAAAAGAGCTGTTGAGAAAGCTGCTGATGCTACCTGTGCTATGCGCACAGCCGAGGGTGCCAACCTGGTTCGCGATATGCTGGCCAGAGTTGCGGAGATCCGCAAAACAACCGGCGAAATCGAAGCCCTCGCCGGGCAGAATATCAAGCTCTATCAGGACCGGCTTAAATCTCGAATCGGGGAGCTTCTCCAGGGCGCGGAAGTTGACGAACAACGGATAGCGATCGAAGTTGCGCTTTGGGCGGATAAATCCGATATCACCGAAGAGTGTGTCAGGCTGAAATCGCATCTGGAGCAGTTCGAAAGCAGCCTGACTGAGAGCGGCCCGGTCGGCAAGCGCCTCAATTTCATTTTGCAGGAACTAAACCGCGAGACAAATACCATTGGGGATAAATCCGCTTTCTATGAAATCTCACGGCGCGTCATCAATGTCAAGGAGGAGATAGAACGCCTCCGCGAACAGGTTCAAAATATCGAATGAGACGTTGCCCTTTTATCAAATTTTGGGAAACTTAAGGAAGAGCGTGACTATTACAAAGTTACCGGGACTTGTAGCCATATTATCGTCTCCATCCGGCACTGGCAAGACCACGATTTGCCGGAACCTGATTCACCGTCACAACGACTACAAATTCTCCATTTCCGCTACTACAAGGCCACTGCGGGGTAAGGAGAAAAACGGGGTCGATTATTATTTTGTAAAAGAACAGCAATTCGACCAGATGATTCAAAACAACGAGCTTGCCGAATGGGCATTCGTCTTCGGGCACCGTTACGGGACACCATTTACGGAAATCACTGAAGCCATTTCGCATAATAAGGTGCTGCTCTGTGATATCGATGTCCAGGGTGGTACGACATTAAAGGATAAATATCGCCAGGCAGTAACGATTTTTCTGATTCCACCGTCATTTACCGAACTTCGCAGGCGGCTGTTCAAACGCAAAACCGATTCGGCCGAACAGAAGAAGATGCGGCTCGAAACAGCGGTTAAGGAATTGGGCTACTGGCATCGATACGACTATATAGTTCTAAATGAAGACCTCAAGGAAGCAACCAACGAGGTCGATATGATTATTACCGCCGAGCGAGCTAAGACGATAAGGCGGAACGAGCGGAGATTTTGGGAGTCGGGCCAGGCCCGGTTACTCGGTTTGTAAGGGAACTATCCGCGAAGGCCGGTCGTTAAGTTCGCAAAGCAGGAGGTGTTAACATGGAAGAGCCGAAAAAAAGGCTTGAGGACGTGATTCCTAACGAGTACGAAGCAGTTCTTTTGGCAGCCAAGCTGGCCAGGAAGATTAATGTTCGCAGGGGAATTCAGAAAGAGCAGACTGCGGTTGAGGATCTTGGAAAATTGGATCAACGCAAAGTCACCACAGCCGCCCTTGACGAGCTAATCAGCGGCAAGGTCAAATTCGAGCGCAAGAGTAAATCGCCGGATGAGGAAGCGTTCGATCTTACCTAAGAGTATTTGCATCGCCTCAGATTACTGAGGTAGTTAAGGATTTGTACTTTGGCAAAAAATTTGTTAATAGTTGAGTCGCCAACCAAATCGAAAACCTTGAAGAAGTTTCTGGGCCGGGGTTTCGATGTTATTGCCTCGGGGGGGCATATCAAGGATCTGCCCAAATCCAAACTCGGCGTTGATATCGCTCACAAGTTCAAACCGGATTACGTAAATATTACCGGTAAGGCCAAGATTATCAAGGAGCTTAGAGATAAGGCCGGCAGTTGCAACCAAATCTATCTGGCGCCCGACCCTGACCGTGAGGGAGAGGCGATTGCTTATCATATTGCCAACGAACTCAATAAGATCAACAAAAAGATCTTTCGCGTAACGTTCAACGAGATTACCAAAAAGGCCGTTACTGACGGCATTAAAAACGCAGGTAAGATCGACCTGAAAAAGGTATACGCGCA
>DOTU01000345.1 GCA_003520965.1 Candidatus Zixiibacteriota bacterium | reverse complement strand
GATAAATAGCTGGCGCACGAAAGCATCCGCTTGGTGGTAAATCGGCTGGAAGAACAACAGTAGCACGATCTCCACCAGCGCGTTCAATAGTTGCGACTCCTGCCCGATGATCGCTCGGATCATCGCCCCCGTTTGGACTACGACCAGAAGATATCCGCCCACTACAACTGTTGTAGTAATTGAGTAGACGAGCGAACGGCGCGCAATAAGGCCGATATCCAGGAATTGATAGCGTACAATCGCCCAGGCAATCGTGCCCGGCCCGACCAGGAGCGTTGCGACCAGCATTATATCACGAAGCGACGACGGGAATTTGAATGAGAGAATCTCCGGAATGAGAAACCCGATAACATATAGCCCCATCGCCACCCAGATACCATTGATGACCAGCCTGACCTGCTGCTTGAGCCGGGGGTTTTCGATATTCTTATATCCCAGATATAAAAAGTAGAGCGCGAAACTGACATAGATCAGATTGACCAGCGAGAAAAAGCGCTTGTGAATCAATAGTAAAAATCCCACAAGGGTGGCAATAACCCGCAGGATCGCCGAATAGAGTTGAAGCAGTTGCCCGATGATGGGCAATGTTGACTCTAAGGTGAGCAGCCCTAGAATCTTATCCGGGTCAGACAGGAGCAGCACCAAAAGGAGATGGAATACATGCGGCAGAAAGGCAAGCTGGAGCAGGCGTTTATGTTTCAGATAAACCGGTTGCGGCTCAGGGAAAACCGCCGAGAAATAGAGCAGAGCAGGAAAATAAAACTCCCAGATATAGAACGTATTGACGAACCAAACCGGAAAGCCGGGCATTGATTCCAAAATCGATTTATAGATGGCCGCGGTAAAAGGAGCGATACCGGCGAAAATAAGCATCATCGAAACCACGCGATTCAGCCGATTGCCGGAGTTCTCGCGCAGAATGATAATCGCCAGCATGAACAGGATTATTCCTGATGCCAGATATACCAATGAGATAAGTTGCTCTACGTTCAAAGTAAAAAGTCTCTACCCTAATGACATTAGCGTTACAAAGTTAAAACCATCACCAAACTTGTTAATTAGGCATTGGGGCGTCTGCAATTCTCCCCTGCACTGATATATTGATCTCCTCTTATCTAATACCCCATACTCTCCGAAATATGCGATATTTTAATAAAAAATATTTAATTGACGACTTTTTTGGTGATCGTGATTCTGGTTCCCCCGGTTGCGGGGAAGGCAAATTCAACCTTGTCCATGAGGGATTTTACGATGAAGATGCCGCGCCCAATCGCTTTCAGCAGATTTTCCTCAGCTATCGGATTGGGGATTGACTCGGGGTCAAAGCCTTCGCCCTCGTCGCCGACCGTGGCTTGCGCTACTCCATTGGCGAAATGAAGCGAAACCGTAACTTTTTTGGCCAGATTGCCTTTATTGCCATGCTTGATAGCGTTATTGACAAGCTCGGTTACTGCAATGGCGAGATCCGCGATAGTGTCTTCGGGTATATTTTGCCGTCGAAGCCACTCCTCCAGGAACTCGTCCACAGCTGCGATATGATCAAGCGAACTGGAAATGGTGATATCGTCGCCGCTACTTTTAGCCATCATCTTCTCCGTTGTGACGATTTTAAAAAAGGTGGGACGCGATCGACCCACCTGTTACAGCTTTCGCTCCCGATCTAATCTAAGATCAGGCAGATTATTGAAAGCTCGCTACCGCGTCCTCGACCGTATCGTAGTTTTCGAATACGGTGATGAGCTTGGTAATGGTCAGAAGCGACTCGATCTTTTCGGTGATCATAGCCAGTTTCAGTTCGCCGCCGTTGTTGCGCAGCGTGGTCAGTCCGGAGATGAGGATCCCCAGGCCGGTCGAATTCATCCATTCCACTTTCGAAAGATCTATTACGACTTTTTTCTTATTCTGGTTGATCAGATCGTGGAGATAGTCGTGCAGCATGGTGGCATCCGGCCCTCCCATGATTTTTCCTTTTGGCTCCAGAATTTCGACACCTTTTTCCTCGCGGCTGGTGAGCTTCATTTGCGACCTCCTGTATCTACGTTATTTTAATATGAAAAGATTCGATCACCAATAGTCAACAAGGCTAACCCCATCCGCCTTATAATGGATGGCGCCCCGGCTTTATACTTATACGCTGTATTTGTAATTGATTTTGCCCCAAATGGCAAGCGGTTTTGAAGGGGGGGGGGTGCATCCCCGGCCGGGCAGTAGGCTTCCGGTCTTCAGCTTAATTGAAAATTAAAAATAGGCAAAAAAATAAACGCCCGGAAAAATAAAGGCGTTTTTAGAAAATAATCTTCTACTTAAAAAGCGCTTTGATGCGGCCCCATGTCTCCGAGCGAATTGCCAGCGTAGTGATTTCAAGATCGCGACGCTGCCGTCCGGAGAACGCCTCAAAGCTTGGCAAGGCCGGATTGCCGCTGACGCGGATCGTGATGATATCCCCAGCCCGGAATCCTTCGCGCTGCGGAGTGCTATCATCGTCCTTGGCGATATAAAGCGAGTACTGACCGTTGACCGTATGCGTGCGGGCGAGTTCAATTTCGCCAACATAGGCAATCACTACCAGATTGTTGACAGCCGGTTGCCCCTCGATCGAGACAGAACCATACGGCTCGCAGGCGGTACCAAGTATCTCCTGCGCGGCGGCGGTAGTACCCAACAACGCCATAAACAGCAATATAGCTACCATACCCCAATGTTTAAACACGGTCATACGCATATATTTACTTCATCGGCTATGTTGATGTCAAGATAAAATGAATATACTATAATAAATAATTTAACCTGCCTGTGCAATTGATTGCACACACGGCTAATCAGACAGCACCATATTCCGATTGGTCAGCGAAAACGATAAATGCTCCAGCTCGATCGACATATTCTCGTTAAGGAGGACCACGTCATCGGGAACCTTTAGGCTTACCGGGGCAAAATTCATAATCGCCTTGACTCCGGCTTCCACCACCTCGTCACATACTTTCTGCGCCGCCGCCGCGGGCACGGTGACGATTACGATCTGTATTTCCTGCTCCTGCAGCATCTGTTTGATACTGGCAATATCGTTAATAATGATTCCCTTGTGATTGGAGCCGATCTTGCGCTGGTCATTGTCGAACAGAAGTTTGACGATGAACCCCTGTTTGGCAAACTCCTTATAGCTCACCAGCGCCGAGCCGATATTACCGACTCCCACCATAGCCACGTTCCAGAGCTTATTGAGCCCCAATATCTCGCCAATCCGCGCCTTCAGCTCTTTGACCGGGTAGCCCAGCCCGCGCGTACCGAAACTTCCAAAAAACGAGAGGTCCTTGCGCACCTGGGCGGGGGTGAGCTTCTCCCGTCGAGCAAGCTCTTTGGAGGAGATTGTCTCATAACCCTCACGCTCTAATCCCAGTAGCGCTCGATAGTAGATAGACAACCTGTGGATGGTTGAATTTGATATCTTTCGCATCGATTTCTTAGCCAACAATGTTACTCCTTGTAAATTCTTTTGTGAAGTGATTCACAAAATACAATTAAATGAAGTTATGGTCATTCAGTCAAGTAAAATATACAGGACCAAATTTACCCCTTGAGATGGCGAAACGGGCTATAATGAATAAAATATACTATCATAAGTTATCTAAATAACCTTTTAACAAGGCGATAGTTCCTCCATTATATTGTTTTATTATTGAGAATATCTCCCAATTAGAGTATTGGGATAACGATGAATCGGGGCATTCTGGCGAGTCTATAACAAGGATTATTAAATCGTTATTACTGTAAAAATGGTATATATGTTTCAGGGACTCGCAAAAATAGCGCCCCGGGTTATTTTATAAGAATACACTTCTCGGTTTTCGAGACATCGCCTGCCTTTAGACGATAAAAATAGATCCCTGAGGCTCGGCCCGATGCATTCCATACGGCCTGATGTTCCCCGGCATCTTGATGTCCCGACGTAAGCGTTTCAATTTTCCTGCCGGTGATATCAAATATATCAAGCGAAACATCTGATGAAGCGGGAAGCTTGTAGCGAATAGCGGTAGAGGCATTGAAAGGGTTAGGGTAGGAGGGGGAAAGGGAGAAATTTTGAGGGACTGGGTTATCTCCGCTTATCCCTTCAAAGGTATTGCGCAATATCATAGTTGAAAAGATATCGGCTATGAATATATATTCGCCTGAGATATCAATCCGGCGCGCAGCTCCAGGGGTATCGTAACTTACAACAAATGCAGGATTTACAGGATCGGAGATATCTATCACCTGCAACCCGGAACCATCATCACCAACATAAGCGTAATTGCCGTAGA